>DATFTS010000057.1:0-9409 GCA_035261645.1 Jatrophihabitans sp.
GGTAGGCGCCGGGCGCGGTCTGGGTGTGCGCACTATCGCACGGCACCCTGCGGCACCATGGATGGCGTGACGGTTGCGCTTGACACCCGGTTGCGCGATCTCGTGCACGCCGGCGGCGTCGTGGTGCTCAGCGGCGCCGGCCTCTCCACCGACTCCGGCATCCCGGATTATCGCGGCCCGACAGGCACGCTGCGCCGCAACTCGCCGATGACGTATCAGACGTTCGTCGGGTCGCGGGAAGCACGGCACCGGTACTGGGCGCGCAGCTACCTCGGCTGGCGTCAGATCGCCACCGCGCGGCCCAATGAGGGACATCGCGCGGTCGCCGCACTGCAGGATCGCGGGCTGCTGACGGGCATCATCACGCAGAACGTCGACGGGCTGCATCAGGCTGCCGGCGCGCGTGACGTCATCGAGTTACACGGCGGATTGGATCTCGTCATCTGCCTCGAATGCGGCCTGCGCGAATCACGGCGCTCGATGGACGATCGCCTGCGTGCCGCCAACATCGCGTTCGCGGCCTCGCTCGCTGTGATCAATGCCGACGGCGACGCCGAGCTGTCCGACACCGATCTCGCGTCCTTCGTGGCCGTCGGTTGCGGCTACTGCGCCTCAGATCTGATCAAGCCCGATGTCGTGTTCTTCGGCGAGAACGTGCCCCGCGCGCGGGTTGACATGTGCTACTCGCTCGTGGAGGGTGCGTCCGCGTTGCTGGTGCTCGGGTCGTCGCTGACTGTCATGTCCGGGCTTCGCTTCGTGCGCCGGGCAGCGGCACTCAACATTCCGATCGCCATCGTCAACGAGGGCGAAACCCGCGGCGACCCACTGGCCGAGGTGAAGATCGAGGCGCCGCTCGGCGAGGTGCTCCCAGCGCTCGCCGCGTAAGAGCTACTTCGCGACCTCCGCATACGGGGTGTTCGGGTCCGTTAGCTTGCCGACGTCGACCACGGTGCGTCCGGCGATCAACGGCTTGATCTCGTCGATTACATCCCACACGTTCACGTTCATCGCCGCGACGATGTGGTCGTCGCCGTCCAGCCAGAACGCTACGAACTCTCGTGCGCCGACGTCGCCCCGTGTCACGACTCGGGTGTACGACCCTGGCGCCGCATGGCCGATGTACTCCATGCCGAGGTCGTACTGGTCGCTGTAGAAGTAGGGGAGTTCCTGGTAGGCCGCCGACGAGCCCAGCAGTGCTGCGGCAGCCGCTGCCGGTTGATTGAGCGCGGTGGCCCAGTGCTCGACGCGCACGCGGTGGCCGAGCACCGGATGGTCGTGATTGGCGATGTCGCCCACTGCGTAGATCGCCGGATCGCTGGCCCGAAGCGCCGCGTCGACCAGGACGCCGTTCTCGACGTCCAGCCCGGCGGCCTCAGCGAGTTCAGTTCGCGGTCGCGCGCCGACACCCATCACGACTGCGTCGGCGGGTAGCTCGGTGCCGTCTGCGAGCCGGACGCCGGTGTCCGTGATCTCCTCGATCGCCACGCCGGTGCGCAGATCCACGCCGTTGCTCCGGTGCAGGTCGGCGAACACGGTCGCCATCTCCGTGCCCAGCACGGCCAGCAATGGAAGCTCGGCCGCCTCGAGCACCGTGACGTCCGTGCCCTGGGCCCGCGCCGCGGCGGCGACCTCGAGCCCGATCCAGCCGCCGCCGATCAGGACCAGCCGGCGTCCCTCGCCGAAGGTGGCGCGGATCGCGTCCGAGTCCTCGACAGTGCGAAGGACGAGCGCTCGCTCGGCGCCCGCGATCGGCAACCGGCGCGGCGCGGAGCCGGTGGCCAACACCAGCGCGCCGTAGCCCAACCGGGACCCGTCGCTCAGTTCGACCTCCGAGCTGTCGCGGTGGATCGCCCGGACCTCGACGCCTCGGCGCAGGTCGACGTCGTGCGTCTCGTACCACTGCGTGGGGTGGACCACTGCGTCGTCGAATGGCGCCTTACCTGCGAGGTAGTCCTTTGACAGCGGCGGACGTTCGTAGGGCAGGTGCTGTTCGCTGCTGAGCAGCGTCAGCGGTCCCGCGTAGCCCTTCTCGCGTAACGCTTCAGCCGTCTTCGCGCCGGCCAGGCCGCCGCCGACGATGACGATGCTCGACGGATCGTCTGTCATGGGATTTCCCTTCCCTCGTCCCGGTCAGGCGCCGGTGCGGGTCAGTGCGAAGAACTCCTGCCGCGAGCGGGGGTCGTCACGCACCGTTCCGAGCAGCGTCGATGTCACCGTAGTGGAGCCGCGGGCTCGGACGCCGCGAACTGTCATGCACGTGTGCTCTGCCTCGATGACCACGCCGACGCCGGCCGGCTCGAGGTTCTCCTGCAACCAGCCGGCGATCTGCTTGGTGAGCCGCTCCTGCACCTGGGGACGGGCGGCGAAGTGCTCGACGACCCGTGCCAGCTTCGACAGCCCGAGGATGCGATCGCCGGGCAGGTAGCCGACGTGCGCAACGCCGATGAACGGCAACAGATGGTGTTCGCAGACCGACCGAACAGGTATCGAGCGGGCCAGGACGAGTTCGTCGTAGTTCTCCGCGTTGGGAAACGTCGTGAGGTCGAACTCGGGCGAGGAGAACAGCTCGGCATATGCCCGCGTCATTCGTGCCGGCGTGTCTCGCACGCCGTCGTTCTCGAGGTCGATGCCCAGCGCGTCGAGGAACTCGGCAGCCGCCACTTCTGCGCGCGCCAGGTCGAGTTTCGCCGGCGGCGGGGCGACCCGGAGATGGGGTGGCGGCGCATCGACACGGGCAAGGGATGTCATGAGCGGCTCCGTCATCGTAGAAATCACTAATCAATGTAGGTTTTATCATGTCGATCACCCGGTGCAACAGAGATTTGCGAGACTTCGTCAGCAAGATTTGGTTCAATCATGTGTGTGGACCGGACGGCGCTCGCAGCGGTGGCGGCACTGCAGGACGACGTGCGGCGCTCTTTGTACGAGCATGTCCGGGTAGCCGGCGCACCGGTAACGCGCGAGGCAGCGGCCGACGCGGTCGGCATCTCGCGCAAGCTGGCGGCGTTCCACCTCGACAAGCTCGTCGAACTAGGGCTGCTGCAATCCGGCTTCGGGCCCCCTCGCGCTCGGAGGGTGGGTCGCGCTCCGCGGGTCTACGAGCCCGCCCCCGTCGCGATCGCGATCCATGTTCCGCACCGCGCGCCGGAGCTGCTCGCCGGCATCTTCGTCGAGGCAGTGACGCAAGCACGGGTCGGTGACGACACCGAACGGGCAGCCAGACGCGTCGCTCATTCGCGCGGGGTCGCGGTTGGTTCGCAGGCCCGATCGGTACGGCCCGGGCGGGTCGGCGTCGAGCGTGCGGTCAGCACCGCCCATGCAGTCCTTGCCGAGCAGGGTTTCGAGCCGTATCGCAGCGGCGACGCGGTGCGGCTGCGCAACTGTCCCTTCCACCCGCTGGCCGCCCAGGCGCCCGCGCTCGTGTGCGGGCTCAACCGGGACTACCTCGCCGGCGTGGTCGAGGGCCTCGGTGCGGATGGCGCGGTCGTCGCCGAGTTGGCGCCGCGGCCGGGGGAGTGCTGTGTGCAGATCAGCCCCGCGCGCCGCTAACTGCGTCGCCCGCGAAGTGACCCGCCCTTATCGTTGAGGCGTGCTGGTCGCTGTCGCCGCCTTCGCCCTCGCGGCCGTCGTCGTGATCCTCTTCCCGGGACCCGACACGCTGGTCGTGTTGCGCAGCGTGCTGCGTGGCGGGCGCCGCCGCGGTGCCAGCGCTGCGGCCGGCGTCCTCACCGGCTTGACGATCTGGATCGCGGTCGCCGCGCTCGGCCTGGCCGCGGTGCTGCGCGCCAGCGAGCTGGCGTACAACGTGCTTCGGATCGCGGGTGGCTGCTACCTGGTGTGGCTCGGCGTGCAGTCGCTTCGCTCGATGCTGCGCCATGAGCAGGCTCCCGAGCAGGGCCGTGGGGGCATCGTGGGCACCGGGTTCTTCGCCGGCCTCGTCACGAACCTGCTCAATCCGAAGGTCGGCGTGTTCTTCGTGACGTTCCTGCCCGGCTTCATTCCGCACGGCTACCCGGTCGGCGTCATGTCCCTGCTGCTCGGCGCGGTTTTCGTGGTGCTGACGGTCGCCTACTACCTGCTTCTGCTCGCCTCCGCCGCCCGGCTGGTCGACTGGATGGCGACGCCACGCATCCGCCGCCGCCTCGACGCGGTGACCGGCTTTGTGCTCGTCGGCTTCGGCGTCCGACTCGCCGCTGAAGTCTGAACGCGCACACACTGGCGTAACACCGGCCTCATGGGCCACAATGAGCTACACACACCTCCTGTGTGGACGGACCGCTGGGGAAGGCGTCGCCGTCGAGTCAGGGAGGTGTGCGATGACGAACGCCCGCACCGAAGGTCACCGCGCCGTGCCGAGCACCCGCGGTGTCGTTTTCGTGCACTGCTGCCCGTCGGCGATCGCGCCGCACGTCGAGTGGGCGCTGGCCGGCGTGCTCGGCCGCCCGGCGCGGCTGCAGTGGACGGGCCAGCCCGTTGCGCCGACCCATCTACGGGCCGAAGCCGCCTGGACCGGCCCGATCGGCACGGCCGCCCGGCTCGCCGCCTCCCTGCGCGCCTGGCCGATGCTGGTCTTCGAGATCACCGAGGACGGCACCTCGGCGAGCGACGGCGAGCGGCTGGCCTACGTCCCCGGACGCGGGTTCCACCGCAGCACCACGTCGGCGAACGGCGACGTCGTCGTCGGCGAGGAGCGGCTGCGCGGTCTGATGGGCCGGGCCAAGAGTGCCGAGGAGTTCCGGCACGGGCTCACCGAACTCCTCGGATCCGCGTGGGACGCCGAGCTCGAGCCGTACCGGCAGGGCGGCGACGGCGCACCGGTGACACTGCTGCACCAGGTGGTCTGACCCAACCCACGCAAGCTGTCCGCGCCTCCAGCCGTCGTAGCGGCGTCAAGGGCGGACAACTCGATGCCAGTCGGCACGTTCCGGTCGTAGGGTGGGCCGGGTGACGTTCCCGGCTCAAGCCGATCGCCGGAGCTCTCCCCGAAGTGCGCTCCTCACCGTTGACGACGACCCCAGCGTGTCGCGAGCCGTTGCGCGCGACCTGCGGCGTCGCTACGCCGAGGGCCATCGCATCGTGCGGGCGGAGTCCGGCGAACAGGCCCTCGACGCGCTGCGCGAGATGAAACTGCGCGGCGAGGAGGTCGCGGTCCTGCTTGCCGACTACCGGATGCCAGAGATGAGTGGGCTGCAGTTCCTCGAAGCGGCGATGGACCTCTATCCGGCCGCACGGCGGCTGTTGCTCACCGCGTACGCCGACACGAGCGCGGCGATCGACGCGATCAACGTGGTGGACCTCGACTACTACCTGCTCAAGCCGTGGGACCCGCCGGAGGAGAAGCTCTACCCGGTGATCGACGCCCAACTGGAGGCATGGGCCAGCACGGACCGGCGTCCGGTGGTCGAGACCAAGGTCGTCGGACACCGCTGGTCCGCGCGCTCGTCCGAGGTGCGCGAGTTCCTCGCCCGCAACGAGGTGCCCTACCACTGGTACACGTCGGAGTCGCAGGAGGGGCAGCGACTGTTGGAGGCGGCCGGCGCCGATCCACAGTTGCTGCCGCTGGTCGTCACCCCGGACGGCACCGTCCTGATCGCCCCCAACGACGGCGAGCTGGCCGAACGGGTGGGCCTAACCACCCGGCCGGCCAAGGACTTCTACGACCTCGTCGTCGTAGGCGGCGGGCCGGCCGGGCTCGGTGCGGCGGTGTACGGCGCGTCCGAGGGGCTGCGGACCGTGCTCATCGAACGGACGGCCACGGGCGGGCAGGCCGGCCAAAGCTCGCGTATCGAGAACTACCTCGGCTTCCCGGACGGCGTCTCGGGCGCGCAGCTGACCGAACGGGCGCGGCGGCAGGCGGTGAAGTTCGGCGCTGAGCTCATCACCACGCGCGACGTCGTAGGGCTGGAGATCAACGGCTCGGCACGCACGGTGCGTTTCGCCGACGGTGCCGCGCTGGACGCGCACACCGTGATCCTCGCGACGGGGGTGGCCTACCGACAGCTCTCCGCTCCGGGCGTCGAACGGCTCACCGGACGCGGCGTGTTCTACGGATCGGCACTCACCGAGGCGGCCAACTGCGCCGACCAGGACGTCTACATCGTCGGAGGCGCGAACTCCGCCGGCCAGGCAGCGGCCTATCTTTCCCGCGGCGCGCGGTCGGTGACGCTGTTGGTGCGTGGCCGGTCGCTGCAGAACTCGATGTCCTACTACCTCATCCAGCAACTCGGCGAGATCGAGCGCGTCCGGGTGCGGACCTGCACCGAGATCGCCGAGGCGCATGGGCACAAGCACCTCGAGCAGCTCACCCTGCGCGACAGCACGACCGGCGAACTGTCCACCGTCGACGCCGGCTACCTGTTCGTGTTCATCGGCGCGGAGCCGCGCACCGACTGGCTCGACGGTGTGGTGCGGCGCGACGGACGGGGCTTCGTCGTCGCCGGCCCCGACCTCACCACTGACAGCGCGCTGCCACCGGGATGGATCCTTGAACGTCCGCCGTTCCACTTGGAAACGAGCGTTCCGGGCGTCTTCGCTGCCGGAGACGTGCGAGCCGAATCGGCCAAGCGCGTCGCGTCGGCGGTCGGCGAAGGAGCGATGGCCGTGATGCTCGTGCACCGCTACCTCGAGGGGTTGTAAATGGTCGAGACGACGCTGTGCTCGATCGACGAGCTACGAACGCTGTTCCTGTTCGAGAAGCTCAACGATGAGCAGCTTGCGTGGCTATGTGCCCGAGGACGGGTCGAGCAGTACGAGCCCGGCTACGTCCTGCGCGAAGGCGAACCGGCCAAGTGCCTGTACGTGCTGCTCGAAGGCACCATCGCGTTGTCCCGGCGCGTCGGTGGCGACGACGTCGAGACGACGCGCACCGACCAGCGCGGCGCGTACGCGGGAGCCTGGGCCGCGTTCCTGAACAGCGACGCGGGCCGCACGTACAACGCTTCCATGCGGGCGATCACCCCGGTGCGGCTGTTCATGCTCAGCGCCGAGGACTTCACCCAGCTGATGCGGCAGTGGTTCCCCATGGCGCTGCACCTGCTCGAGGGTGTCTTCTACGGCTCGCAGCGCAACCAGCGCGCGGTCGGCGAGCGAGAACGGCTGCTCGCTCTCGGTTCGTTGTCCGCCGGTCTGACGCACGAGCTGAACAACCCGGCTGCCGCCGCGGTCCGGGCTACGTCGTCGCTGCGCGAACGCATTGCCGGCATGCGGCAGAAGCTGGCGATGATCGCCGGTGGGGCCTGGGACCGGAGCCAGCTGGAGAAGCTGATCTCGTTGCAGGAACGCGCTGTCGAAAAGCTGGTGAAGGCACCCGAGCTCAGCCCCATCGAGGCCGCCGACCGCGAGGACGAGATGTCCGACTGGTTCGAACAGCACGGCATCCGGTCGGCCTACGATCTCGCGCCAACCTTCGTCCAGGCCGGGCTGGACGTGGCGTGGCTGGACCAGGTCGCCGACGTCTGTGGCGACATTCTCGAAGGCGCCGTCCGCTGGTTGAACTACACGCTCGAGACCGAGTTGCTGATGAACGAGATCGAGGACTCCACCACCCGGATCTCGACGCTCGTCTCGGCTGCCAAGCAGTACTCGCAGATGGACCGTGCCCCGCATCAAGTGCTCGACGTCCATGAGCTGCTGGACAGCACGCTGGTGATGCTCAGCCGAAAGATCGGTGACGTGCGAGTCGTGAAGGAGTACGACCGGTCGCTGCCGCAGATCCCGGTGTACGGCGCGGAGCTCAATCAGGTGTGGACGAACCTCATCGACAACGCCCTGCAGGCGATGGGTGGCGAGGGCACACTGACGATCCGCACGAGCAAGGTCCAGGACATGGTGCAGGTGGAGATCGCCGACACCGGGACGGGCATCCCGGACGAGATCGTCGGCCGCATCTTCGAACCCTTCTTCACCACCAAGCCGGTCGGCGAGGGCACCGGCCTAGGCCTGGACATCTCGTGGCGGATCGTGGTGAACAAACACCACGGGGACCTGTCGGTGCAGTCGCGTCCGGGGGACACCCGGTTCCGGGTCCGGCTGCCCGAACGCGACGTTGCGGAGGCGGAATGAGCGCGGCTCTAGGAATCGATCCGGTCGTGCCGCCGAGCGGCACGGGCTGCGTCGAGTGCGACGCGAACGACGGTTGGTGGCTGCACCTGCGCCGCTGCGCCCAGTGCGGGCACATCGGGTGCTGCGATTCCTCGCCTGAGCAACATGCGAGCAGGCACGCCGCGGCGGCGCAGCACAGCATCGTGCAGAGCTTCGAGCCGGGGGAGAGCTGGTTCTGGGACTACGAGTCCGAGGACTACTACGACGGGCCACAGCTCGCCGATCCACAGAGCCATCCGGCGGGTCAGCCGGTCCCGGGGCCGGTCGGCCGGGTGCCTGCCGACTGGCGCAGCAAGCTGCACTGAGCCTTGCTGAGCTGGCTGGCGGGTCGCGACCCGGGCTGGTACGGGTTACGGCGCGCGCTGCGCGCAACCGCCGTGGTGACGTTGAACTTCGCAATCGGTTCGCAGCTGATCCACAACGCCCAGGTCGCTACTTTCGCTGCGTTCGGTTCTTTCGCGGTGATGCTGCTCGCGAACATCAACGGGAACCAGACGGCGCGCGCGTTCGGCTATCTGACGCTGGCGTCGGCCGGCGCACTGCTCGTGACGCTGGGCACCCTGGCCGCGCAGCCGAGTTGGCTCGCAGTGCTGTCAATGGCGGTGGTCGTCTTCGTCGTGGTGTTTGCCGGCGTCATCAGCTCGATGATCAGCGGCGCCGGACAGGCCGTTCTGCTGGCGTTCATCCTTGCCATCATGCTGCCGGGAACACGTTCCGACCTACCCGACCGGCTGGCCGGCTGGGGAATCGCGGTGGCCATCTCGGTGCCCGTCGCGCTCTTCATCTGGCCGCCGCGGGACGAGGACGCGCTGCGTCAACGGGCCGCGCAACTGTGCGACGCCATCGCGGCCGTGGTCTCTCTCGAGCAGCCGCCGCCCGGAACCGGTGACACGTTGGTCGCGATGCGCGCCGCGGCCCGCGGTCTGCGCGACACGTTCCGCGGCTCGTCCGCACGCACCGCGGGTTTGAGCACCGGCGCGCGGTTGCTGATCCGGCTCGTCGACCAGCTGGATTGGCTCGCCGCCGCCGCCGTCAACGCATGCGCCGACGCGCCGGAGCAGTGGCCGGCCGAAGGCCGGCGACTGCGGCAAGCCGTCCGGCGAGTGCTCACCGCGTGCGCGGCTGCACTGCAGCGTCCGACTTCGACGCATCGGCAGGCCGAACTGGACAAGAGCCTGAGCGAGCTGGCCGAATCGCGCAACGCCGTCGCGCGGGAGACGCTGGACGAGCTGCAGATACGAGCGCAGCCGGTCGACGGTCGTCCCGTGCGCGGCGAGTTCGACCGTCCGCTCTACGCCGCGCACGAGCT
>DATFTS010000058.1:0-13793 GCA_035261645.1 Jatrophihabitans sp.
CCCTCGATGAGACGATCGCGATCCTTGAGGTGCTGGACGAGGTACGGCGCCAGGTGGGCGTGCGATATCCAGCCGACGACGAGGCCTAGCCCGTGTACTTCACTGATCGTGGAATCGAGGAACTCGTCCAGCGGCGCGGCCACGAGGAGGTCAGCGTCGAATGGCTTGCCGATCGGCTGCAGGCCTTCGTCGACGCCCACCCCGAGTTCGAGACCGCCGTCGACCGGCTGGCAACCTGGCTGGCCCGCGACGACGAAGAGGAGTGAGGCGTAAAGCCGTCCGTCGTCGATCATGACGTCGGATCTTGTTGTCGATCTTGTTGCCGGACGCGCCGGCGCCCTCCTCACGCAACAAGATCCGGCGAACGCAGCCGTCCGTCAGCTAGCTCGCCAGCGGCGCGTCGAGGAGGTCAACCGCCGGCCCAACCTGTGGACGTTGCACCTCGAAGATCGGCATGAAGAACTGCGCGAGCGGGCCGATGGCCAGCGCGAACAGCACGGTCCCCACGCCCACCGTGCCACCCAACAGCCAGCCGGCGGCAAGCACCGTGAGCTCGATGCCCGTGCGGACCAGCCTGATGGAGCGCCCACTTCGCCGCGCGAGCCCGGTCATCAGACCGTCGCGCGGGCCGGGGCCGAAGGCCGCGCCGATGTACATGCCGGTTGCGGCGCCGCACAGTACGATGCCGGTGATCATTTCCACGATGCGCCAGCCCAGCAGCGCCGTGTGCGGCAGCACGTCGAGCGACCAGTTCATCGACAGCCCGATCAAGATCGCGTTGCTCACCGTGCCGTAGCCAGGCCATTGGCGCAGCGGGATCCACAGCAGCAGCACTGCCGCACCGACGATGATCACCACGGTGCCGATGGCCAGGTGAAGCCGGCCCGCCAATCCTTGGTGGAAGACGTCCCAAGGGTCCAGGCCCAGCCCGGAGCGCACCAGCAGCGCGGACGACAGTCCGTACAGCAGCAGGCCGATGTTCAGCTGGACGATGCGGCGCGGCAGGCGGCGGCGGGCCATTCACACATCATGCCGGGCCACCTCTACGTAATTACCGGGCCAATGCTGCCCTTTCGGCCTGGCCATCCGAGCCAATAACTGCGACGATCGTGGAATGGCAACCGCTTCGCGCATCGGCGGTCGAGCCCTTGCCGACCTGCTGCCCGACCTGCGCACCATGCCCGGACCCGTCTACGCCGCACTGGCCGGCGCGGTCACCTCGCTCGTCCTCGACGGACGCATCGCCACCGAGACGCGGCTGCCGTCCGAACGCGAGCTTGCCGCCGCACTCCAGATGAGCCGGGCTACCGTCACCGCTGCCTATGACGCGCTGCGTGCCGACGGATTCCTCGCCAGCCGCACCGGCTCGGGCAGCTACGTCACCGTTCCGGCAGGCTCACGTCCGCGCACCTCGCTCGCCCGCTGGGCCACCCGCAGTTACGACACCGCCGACGTGATCGACCTGTCGTGCGCCGCCCTGCCCGCTCCCCCGGACCTGCTCCCCGCCGCAGTTGCTGACGCTGCGGCGCGTATGACGCCCTATCTGTTGCAGGACGGCTACGAGCCGGCCGGCCTACCCGTCCTGCGCGAGGCGGTGGCGGCCCGGTTCGCCGCCCGCGGCGTCGCCACTCGTCCGGACCAGATCCTGATCACGAACGGCGCCCTGCACGGGCTCGACTTGGTACTTCGGCTGCTGATCGGGCCCGGCGATCGGGTCATCACCGAACTGCCGACCTACCCCGGCGCACTCGACGCGATCCGCGCCAACGGCGGACGCGTGGTGCCGGTACCTATGTCAGCGCACGGCGGCTGGCAGGTGGACCAGATGCGGGCGACACTGCGGCAGACCGCCGCGCGGCTCGCATTCCTCACTCCTGACTTCCACAATCCGACCGGCGCGCTGATCCCCGAGGCCGATCGGCGCGAGGTGTTCAAGGTCGCGCGCCACACCGGCACGACCGTGATCGTGGACGAGTCGTTCGTCGACCTCGGCTTCGCGGACGGCGAGCGGCCGAGCGCAGCCGTCGACCCTGCGGTGGTCACGCTCGGCTCGCTCTCGAAGCCGGTCTGGGGCGGGCTGCGTATCGGCTGGCTGCGCACATCGACCGACCTCGTGCAGCGGCTCGCGGCACTGCGCACGTCGATCGACATGGCCGGTCCGGTGCTCGACCAGGTAGTGGCGGCACAACTGTTCGACCATCTCGACGAGATCACCCGCGAGCGGATTGCGACACTGCGACCCCAGCG
Source organism: Jatrophihabitans sp. (assembly GCA_035261645.1). GTDB lineage: Bacteria > Actinomycetota > Actinomycetes > Mycobacteriales > Jatrophihabitantaceae > Jatrophihabitans. The sequence continues at coordinate 2,248 of DATFTS010000058.1, forward strand.
TGACGCGCTGGTCGCCGCGCTCGCCGAGGAACTGCCGCAGTGGCGCGTTGCGCTGCCGCAGGGCGGCCTGTCGCTCTGGGCGGAGCTGCCCGCGCCGCTGTCGACGCCGCTGACCATGCTGGCCGCCCAGGTCGGCGTGATCGTCGTGCCCGGTTCGCGCTTCGGCATCGACGGCACCCTCGAGCGGTTCCTGCGCCTGCCCTACGCGCTGCCCACCGATCGGCTCGTCGAGGCCGTCCGACGGCTCGCCGGCGTGTGGACGCAACTCGACGGCAGCGGCCTCGCGGGCCGTCAACTCGTGGTGGCTTGAGCGTCGTCTCGCAAAGCGGTCAGATCGCCTCGGTCGCAACGACCTCGTCGAGGACCGCCTGCTCGGCGACTGCGGCCGCGACTGCAGGAGTCACCCGCGAATCGAACGGCGTCGGCACGATGTAGTCGGGCTGCAGCGCGCCCGCGACCACCTCGCTGAGCGCGCGCGCCGCGGCCAGCTTCATGTTCTCGGTGATCGCCCGCGCGCCTGCGTCGAATGCTCCAGCGAACACACCAGGGAACGCAAGCACGTTGTTGATCTGGTTCGGATAGTCGCTACGACCGGTCGCGACGACCGCGGCGTGCCGGTGCGCCACTTCGGGATCGACCTCGGGGTTCGGGTTCGCCAGCGCAAAGATGATCCCGTTGGGCGCCATCTTGCGCACCGCGTCCTCGTCCACCAAGCCGGCGCTGAGTCCGAGGAAGACGTCTGCACCATCAAGGGCGTCGGCCAGCGAGCCGGTGAGCCCCAGCCGGTTGGTCGTCGCCGCGAGCTCCGCCTTGACGGCAGTGAGGCCTTGCCGTCCCGGGTGGAGCACGCCCTTCGAGTCGGACACGGCGATGTCGCCGATGCCCGCCGCCAGCAGGATCTTGGTGCAGGCGACGCCCGCGGCTCCGGCGCCGGAGACCACGACGCGTAGTTCACCGAGCGACCGGCCGGTGATCGCCGCTGCATTACGCAACGCAGCGAGCACGACGATCGCTGTGCCGTGCTGGTCGTCGTGGAACACCGGGATGCGCAGTCTCTCGCGCAGCCGCGCCTCCACCTCGAAGCAACGCGGCGCGGAGATGTCTTCGAGGTTGATGCCACCGAACGACGGAGCGATCCGCTCCACCGTCGCCACGATCTCATCCACGTCGGTCGTGTCGAGCACGATCGGGACGGCGTTGAGGCCGGCGAACTCGCTGAACAACGCCGCCTTGCCCTCCATCACCGGCAGTGCAGCCGCGGGGCCGATGTTGCCGAGGCCCAGCACCGCGGTGCCGTCACTCACCACCGCAACCAGCCGGCCGCGCCAGGTGTAGGTGCGGGCCAGGGTCTCGTCGAGCGCGATCGCCGAGCTGACCTGCGCCACGCCGGGCGTGTACGCCAGAGACAACGCGTCACGATCGGTCAGCGGCAGCGTGCTTCGCACGACGAGTTTGCCGCCCTGGTGCACCTGAAAGACCCGGCTGTCCGCCTCGAACCCCACTGCTCGCTCCAGCTCGCCTCGGATGGTCCTGCCCAGGTTACGGCGCAGGCTTGCAGGGCTTGCCGCGAGATCTTGTTGCGCCGTAGCTGCCCCGACACACGTCCAGCAACAAAGATCGTCGAAGGGGTCAGCGGCGCCGGAGGCGACGCGGCACGCCCCGCGAAAGGCGCAGCAACGCGCGACCATGCACCTCCGCCACGCCATGCGTCCCGCTGTCGCCGCCGGCGAACCGGTTGTCCGACGCCAGCCACCAACCGCCGTCGACCGCGCGCACGGCTCGTTTGACCACCATGCGGTCAGGCAGGTCGCGGAACGTTGCGAGCACGACGTCACCGATCCGGATTCGAGCGCCACGCCAAACGATCACACTGTCCCCGTCACGCAGGGTGGGCACCATGGACGGGCCGGCGATCCGCACGCGTTGCAGCGGCAGAACCGAGCGTTCGGTACCGATGGCTGGTGCCTCCAACCTTCGAATGGCGCGGTAGTAGGGTCCGAATCGGGTGTTCTCTAGGCCGCCCCACCCCGATGCAGGAGGTCAACGATATGCGTTTGTTCCGCCGAACCACTGTCGCGTATGCCCACTGCGACCTGCCATGTGGCGTGTACGACCCCGCGCAGGCTCGCATCGAGGCAGAGTCGGTCAAGGCGATCATGGAGAAGTACCAGGGCAACGACGATCCGGTGTTCCGTACCCGCGCGCTCATCATCAAGGAGCAGCGCGCTGAGTTGGTGAAGCACCACCTGTGGGTCCTGTGGACCGATTACTTCAAGCCGCCGCACTTCGAGAAGTACCCGCAGCTCCACGAGCTGTTCAACCAGGCGACGAAGCAGGCCGGCGCCACTGGCGGCAAGGGCTCGGTCGATCCTGCAGAGGGCCAGAAGCTGCTCGACCTGATCGCCGAGATCGACACGATCTTCTGGGAGACCAAGAAGGCGGCCTGACGAGGCGGACACGATGACCACGGCGCAGGCTCAACCCGAATCGGGTCGAGCCTTCGCCGCGCCAGAACTGTCCGACGACGTGCAGGTCTGGATCGTGCGGCACGGCGAGACCGAGTGGAGCAGGACTGGTCGGCACACCGGAACGACCGATCTGCCACTCACCGAGGCCGGTAAGGATCAAGCGCGCGCTTTGCGGGGAATGCTTGCCGGTGTGTCTCCGGCCCTCGTACTCTGCAGCCCACTCACTCGGGCGCTGGAAACCGCGCGCTTGGCCGGGCTGTCCGTCGACGAGGTCACGCCGGATCTCGCCGAGTGGAACTACGGCGCGTACGAGGGCCGGACGACCGCCGAAATCCGCCGTGAGCGACCCGGCTGGTCGCTGTGGACGGACGGCGTGCCTGACGGTGAGTCCCCGCAGCAGGTCGCCGAGCGCGCTGACCGAGTGCTACGCCGGGTGGCCGAATCGGTCCGGAAAGGACCGGTCGTACTCGTCGGGCACGGCCACTTCAGCCGCGCGCTTGGCGCACGCTGGATCGGCCTGCCCATATCGGGCGGCGCCAACCTGGCTCTCGGCACCGCCGCACCATCTGTTCTCGGCGCCCAGTACGGTGCACCGTTGATCGACCGATGGAATCTCCCCAACCCGGCCGCGTAGCCACACGCGAGAAGACGCAGGAGTCGATGACGCAATGACAACTCCGGAAGGCTCCCACCCCGACGGTGACATCGTGGAGGTGCGGATCCCGGCCGACGTGGCCTACGTTTCGACGCTGCGGCTTACCGCGGCAAGCCTCGCCGCACGCTGCGACCTGACCATCGATGACATCGAGGACCTGCGCCTCGCAGTGGACGAGGCGTGTGCGCTGCTGCTGCCGCACGCCACGGCCGACTCGACCCTCGACGCGCGCTTCGAGCTGTCGCAGGGCCGGCTCGCTGTCGAGACCTCGGTGCAGACCGACGAGGCCGCTGAGCCGGATCGCACCGGGTTCGCCTGGACCGTTCTGGGAGCGCTCGCGTCGTCGGTGGAGGTGCACAAGGACGGCAAGCGTCTCGCTATCACGCTCACCAAGGCTCGTCAGGCGGCGAGCGCGTGAGTGAGGCACATCGGCCGGATCGGGATGAACGGGCACATGCCGGCGAGTTGCTCGCCGAGCTGCATGGCCTGCCCGACGACAGCCCGCGCCGCAAGGTGTTGCGCGATCAACTGGTCGAGCTGCACATGCCGCTGGTCGTCTACCTCGCCCGGCGCTTCTCGGGGCGCAACGAGCCGATGAACGACCTGGTCCAGGTTGGCGCGATCGGGCTGATCAAGGCCATTGACCGCTTCGACCCCGGCCGCAATCTGGAGTTCTCGACGTACGCGACGCCGACCATCCTCGGCGAGATCAAGCGGCACTTCCGCGACACGGGATGGCTCATCCACGTGCCCCGTCGTGCGCAGGAGATGCAGACGACGCTCAACGCCGCGCGCGCCGACCTCAGCCAGGAACTCGGACGGGCACCCACCGTGCCGGAGCTCGCCGAGCGCATCGACGTGGACGAGGAGACCGTCCTCGAGGCGTTGGACGCCGCCCGCGCGTACTCCGGCGTCCCGCTCGATGTACTGGCCGCTCCCGGCGAGACGGTCCCCGAGCACCCGATGCTCGGCACCGTCGACGAGGGCTACGAGCAGGTGGAGCAGCGGGCAGTTCTGCGCGAGGTGATCGCCAAGCTGCCCGAGGCAGAACGCGAGATCCTGCTGCTGCGCTTCATCGCCAACAAGACGCAGACCGAGATCGCCGGCATCGTCGGGGTATCCCAGATGCAGGTCTCCCGATTGGTCGCGCGCGGCCTGAAGCGGCTGCGCGAGAGCCTCGGCGCACCGGAACCCGTTGTAGAGCAGCGGCGGCGGAAGAACTAGCCGGGCTTGCGGTCCGCGCGGTCGAGCACGGAGCGGACCGGCGGCGTAAAGAGCAGGTACAGGACGGCAAGCGCGGCCACCAGGATTGGGCCGCCGTAGCCGACCCGATTGGCTTGGAAGGCGAGGCTGTACGCGACCGGCAGCGACAGCAGCTCGAGCACCACCACGGGCGTGCGCGCGGCGGGCCGCAGCCGAAGCAGGCCGCGCGCGCACATCACCAGCACCGCAGCGGCGATGAGCGCGATCGCGGCCAGCAGCAGCGCTCCGACGAAGTTGCTCGAGGTCTGCGTCGCGGCCTTCACGACGACGACGATGGCCGCCGCGACGAGCGCCAGTACCTGCAGTGCGATGATCACGCACGCGGCGAGCAATGCCCGCGGCGGCCGGGCGTCGTGCGGGTGCACGTCCTTGTTCTCGGCCACCTAGGAACCCTATCGACGGGCCAGAACCGGCCAGCACGGTCGCTGCCCTCTGTCGCGACAACGTAGGCTGCGGCACGTGCGAGCGCTGGTCGTAGTGAACCCTCGCGCGACGGCGATGAGCCCGCGCGAGCGCGACGTCCTCGCGCATGCGCTGGGCAGTGAGGCCACGCTGGAGGTGGCCGAGACGGAGAACCGTGGGCACGCTGCCGCGCTCGCGTGCCGGGCCATGCGCAACGGCACCGATCTGGTCGTGGCGCTGGGCGGAGACGGCACCGTCAACGAGGTGATCAACGGCCTGCTCACCGACGGCGTCCACGCCGGTGTGCCGGCACTCGGAGTTGTGCCGGCCGGGTCGACCAACGTCTTCGTCCGGGCGCTCGGCATCCCGAACGATCCCATCGAGGCCACCGGCGCCCTTCTCGAAAGCGTGCGAACGGGGTCGCGGCGGACGGTCAGTCTGGGGCTGGCCGACGACCGGTACTTCTGCTTCGCGGCCGGGCTGGGCTTCGACGCGCAGGTGGTGCACGGCGTTGAACGCGCTCGGCGCAAGGGGAAGCGCTCGACGCATGTCCTGTACACGCGCGTCGGCGTCCGGGAGTTCTTCCGCGCCGACCGTCGCCATCCGCGGCTACGGGTGGAACTGCCCGATGGCGGACAGCTCACCGATGTGTATTTCGCCATCGTCGCGAACGCCGATCCGTGGACGTACGTGGGCAATCGGCCGCTGCACCCGACCCCGGATGTGACCTTCGACACTGGTCTGGACATCTACGCCCGACGCCGGATGGGGACGGGCGGGATGCTGCTCAGCATGGCCCGGTTGTCCGGGAGCCGGCCGCGCATCGGCGGGCGGGGGGCTTTCGTCGTGCACGATGTGGATCAGTTGACCCTCGTTGCCGATGAGCCGCTGCCGTTCCAGGTGGACGGCGACGCGCTGGATTTCCGCGAGAAAGTCACGTTTCGGTCGGTACCGCAGGCCGTGACGGTCCTGGGCATACCGGGCTGAATCGGGTTAAATTTGACAGACGGCCGCGGCGGATCTCTCGACCGCGCGGCGGATGGCGCGTAGCGTCGCGAAAAGGTTAGTCAGCGTCGGCGTGGGTCGCAGACCCCGACGAAGGGCGCAGGCGGTTCGCGGAAAGCACCACCCGCGGGCGTGAGCGCGCGACGAACGGTGACCTGCCTTGCAGTACAACTGAACTGCTTGGAATGTGGGCAAGCTCGTGAAAGGATTCACAAGCGCGGAGAGGCATGAACCTGTGCCTCCCGCAGCGGAGTGAGGAGATCAAACCGATGGACTGGCGGCACCGCGCGATATGCCGTGACGAGGATCCGGAACTGTTCTTCCCGATCGGGAACACCGGACCCGCGCTACTGCAGATCGAGCAGGCGAAGGCTGTCTGCCGACGCTGCCCCGTGATCCAGGACTGTCTGACGTGGGCTCTCGAGTCCGGCCAGGACGCCGGAGTCTGGGGCGGGCTGTCCGAGGACGAGCGCCGCGCGCTGAAGCGCCGCAACGCTCGCGCGAGGGCACGGCTGGCCTGACCTTCCCTGAACACAGTTGTCCGCCCGTCCCGGCGCCCAGGCGCCGGGACGGGCGGACAACTTTTTTGCAGCCTTTTTAGCCGCCGACGCGCGCCCGGCGTCCGAGCGGCATGACGACCACGGCGTCCGTGCCGCCAGATTCGGTGTGATTGCGGAACTCCACGGTGCCGTTGAGTTCGGCCGTCACCAGGGTGCGCACGATCTGCATGCCGAGCCGGTCCGAGCGGTCGCTGGTGAAGTCGTCCGGCAGCCCCACCCCGTCATCCTCGATGGTCACCATGAGCTCGCCGCGCTGCCGGCGGGCCTGGACGAGCACCTTGCCGGGACGCTCGTCCGGGAACGCGTGCTCGATGGCGTTCTGGACCAGTTCGGTCAGCACGAGCACGAGCGCGGTGGCGGACTCGGCGGGAATCTCACCGAAGCTGCCCTGCCGCTCGACCCTGATGCGCGCTGCCGAGCCCATGACGTCGCTGAGCATCACAAGCAACCGATCGACGATCTCGTCGAAGTCGACCGACTCATCGATGGACACCGACAGCGTCTCGTGCACCAGAGCGATGGACTGCACCCGTCGCATCGACTCCTCCAGCGCGGCCCGAGCCCCCGGCACGGACACCCGCCGGGCCTGTAGCCGCAGCAAGGCAGCCACTGTCTGCAGGTTGTTCTTCACCCGGTGGTGAATCTCGCGGATCGTCGCGTCCTTGCTCATGATCTGCCGGTCGCGGCTGCGTAGCTCGGTGATGTCCTGCATCAGCAGCAACGCGCCGAGGGTCTCGCCACGCGGACGCAGCGGCAACGCCCGGAACAGGATCACCGCGCCGCCGCCCTCGATCTCGATCGTGGCCGGGTGCCCGCCGTCGATGGCTTCGGCGACGGCTGCCGCCAGGTCGCTGGCGTCGAACGGGTCGTCGGCCACCGTGCTCGTCAGCGCGTCGATGGGTTCGGCGAGCACGTTTCCGGTGACGCCGAGCCGGTTGAACGCCGACAGCGCGTTCGGGCTGGCGTAGATGATCGTCCCGTCCGGCTCGAGGCGCACAAGACCGTCGCCAACGCGCGGCCCAGAGCCCTCTTCCATGCGCGAATCAGGGGCTGGGAAGGTGCCGTCGGCGACCATGGCGGCAAGGTCCGCGGCGCTCTGCAGGTACACCAGTTCCAGCTGGCTCGGGGTTCGCACGCTGGCCAGGTTGGCGTCGCGGCCGATCACCGCGATCACCTGATCCTGATATCGCACCGGGATCGCCTCCCGACGGATCGGCAGGTCGCCCTCCCAGTCGGGGTCAACCTCCCGGAAGATGCGCCCTTCCACGAAGGCGACCCGCAGCGGCGCCACGCGCGCGCCGCGCAGCATGACGCCGACCTGGTCGTGCTGATACGCCGTCGGACCCGTCGTGGGCCGGCACTGCGCGACGCAGAGGAACGCCGGCTCGCTGCCTGCTTCGGCCGTAGGGAGGGCAACCGGCACCCAGAGCAGCAGATCCGCGAACGCTAGGTCGGACAACAACTGCCACTCACCGACCAGTCGAGCGATGTAGTCGACCTGCGCGTCGGTGAGCGTTGTTCGGGCGGCGAGCGTGTCTGTCAGTGCGGACATGTCGGTTGCAGCCTTTCATCCGCCGCCCCGGTCGCGCAGTTCAGGGTCCGCGCCGCCCCCGCGCACGACACGCACAAGCCCGAAACGTGCTGAGAACATGCGAAATGGGTATTAAAGTGCGAGCTGTGACCTCGGTCACGCGCCCGTTCGAATATGTGGAGGCCCAATGTCCACGCCGACCGAGCCGGTCGAGACTCCCCCGCAACCGCAACGCCGCCGTCTCTCTGCGGGAACGGTGATCATCGTCGGCGTCCTGCTGCTGATCCCCTGCGTGGCTCTCGCGATGGTGCCGACCTACTCGCACGAGACGCCCAAGCTGCTGGGCTGGCCGTTCTTCTACTGGTACCAGGTGCTCTGGGTGTTCATCACGCCCGTGCTCACCTACTCCGCGTACCTGATCCTCAAACGGGCGCGAGGTGAGCGATGACTGCTATGGCAAGTGGAAGCGGCGTCAACGGGGTCGAACTGGGCGTCGTGATCTTCTTCTTCGTGCTGGTCACCGCGGGTGGCTTCCTCGCGGCACGTTGGCGGCGTGGCGAGTCGATGCACAGTTTGGACGAATGGGGGCTGGGCGGGCGAGGCTTCGGCACCGTCGTCACCTGGTTCCTGCTCGGCGGCGACCTGTACACCGCATACACCTTCGTTGCGGTGCCGGCCGCGATGTTCGCAACGGGCGCGGTCAGCGGGTACTTCGCCGTGCCGTACACGATCGTCGCCTATCCGATCGTCTTCGTGTTCCTGCCGCGGCTGTGGAGCGTCGCACACCGGCGCGGATATGTGACGCCGGCCGACTTCGTGCGCGGGCGCTACGGCAGCCGCGGGCTCGCGCTCGCAGTGGCGCTCACTGGCATCCTCGCGACGATGCCGTACATCGCCCTGCAACTCGTGGGCATCCAGGCCGTGCTGGACACGATGGGGCTAGGCGGCAGCGGCAACTGGTTCGTGCGCGACCTGCCCCTGATCATCGCCTTCGCGGTGCTTGCCGCGTACACGTATTCGTCCGGCCTGCGCGCGCCCGCGTTGATTGCGTTCGTGAAGGACACGCTGATCTACATCGTCATCGTGGTGGCGATCATCTACGTCGGCGCGAAGATCGGCTTCGGCCCGATGTTCTCGGCGGCCAAGACCAAGATGTCCACGGTCAGCCCGGCGACCAAAGCCCCGACCGGCACCTTCCTCGCCGGCCCGAGCACCTACTGGGCCTATGCGACGCTCGCCTTCGGCTCAGCGCTCGCGCTGTTCATGTATCCGCACGCGATCACCGCGGTGCTCTCCAGTCGGCGCCGATCGGTGATCCGTCGCAACACGGCGATCCTGCCCGCGTACTCGTTGATGCTCGCCTTGCTCGCGCTGCTGGGCTTCGCGGCGATCTACGAGGTCGCGAAGGGCAAGATGAACGTCTTCGGCCAGGACGGTGTGGCCAACTCCCAGCTCGCGGTGCCGCACTTCTTCGGTGCGGTGTTCCCCTCGTGGTTCGCCGGGGTCGCGTTCTCGGCGATCGCCATCGGAGCGCTCGTGCCCGCCGCGATCATGTCGATCGCCGCCGCGAACCTGTTCACCCGCAACGTCTATCGCGAGTTCATCAGGCCCAACGCCTCCCCGCGGCATGAGGCGCAGGTGTCAAAGATCGTCTCGCTGATCGTGAAGTTCGGTGCGCTGCTGTTCGTCCTCGGCCTCGACCGGCAGAACGCGCTGAACATGCAACTGCTCGGCGGTGTCTGGGTACTGCAGACCTTCGTCTCGATCGTCGCCGGCCTCTACACGCGGTGGTTCCACCGGTGGGCGCTGCTGGCCGGATGGGCCGCGGCGATGATTTACGGAACAATTGCGGCGTATCAACAGACCGTGCCGGTCGTCGTGACGAAGCTCGTCAACGGCCAGTCGCAGACAACTGTCAACGGCACCCGGCACTTCGGATCACCGCTGGCCACCTTCCCGTTCACGCACACCAAGGTCTACATCGCAGTCACCGCGCTGGTGATCAACATCATCGTTGCGGTGGTTGTAACCCTGATCTTGAAGGCGCTGCGCGCACCTGACGGTGCCGACGAGACCACGCCCGACGACTACCACTCGGATGCGCCGTCTGAGTACGTCGCCACCGCCACGGAACGAGAGCTCGCGGGTGTGGAGGACGCGGTTACGACACCGCCCGGGCGACAGTGATGATCTCGCGACTCTTCGGTGTCATCAGGCAGCGGTCCCAGTCGCCGTAGCGCTCGTCGATCGCGAAGCCGGCCCCGCCCAGAAGATGATCGAGGTGCTCGGCCGTCATGAACCGCAGCGTGCTGCGGCTGACGCGCGGCTCGAGTTGGCCGGCGACGGCAAACCTCTCGGTGAAGGTCACCAACTCGCCGTCGACGCGTTCCACCTCGTGCCAGACCCGCACCTGCCGGCCCTGTGCGTCAGTGATCTGCTTCGCGTGCTCCGGCGTCCACTGCTCCCACGCGCGAGCGTGCGGATTACGCGTCTCGAACGCGAAGTGACCGCCCGGCACCAGAGCACGGCGCGCTGCATGCAAGACCTCGAGGACCGCCGTGTCGTCGAGGAGCACCTGAAACGCGTGCCCGGTCATGTACGCGAGGTCGAATTCGGCAACAAAGCCAGACTCGGGCAGGTATCCCTGCACCCACTCGATGTCGGTACGCCGGCGCGCCTGCTGGAGCATGCCGGCGGCGGGGTCCAAACCTACGAGCCGGCCCGCATGACCGGCGTCGCGCGCGGCGTGCAGCATGAACCCGGTGCCGCAGCCGATGTCCAGGACCCGATCGGCCGAGCGGACGAGAGCGAGGTAGAACGCCTCGTCCTGCCGACCATGGTTCTCGATGACGTCATAGAGCGAGGCCAGGTATTCGTCGCTGAAGTACGCGTCCGGCACGAGAAGATCCTGCCATTACGGAGCGACCCGGCCCAACGCTCGGCTCCGCACTCCGCTCACGCTGGTCGCGCCGTCGTGAGCGCGCTATCGGCCGGGTCGGTAGGCATCCGCTCGATGTTCGATAGCGATGATCGTGACATGTTCGTCGATGCGGCAGATGATCCGAAAGTCGCCGCGTCGGGCACTGTGCAGACCTTCCAGGCCCAGTCGCAAGGGCTTGCCCACTCGCTGGGAATTCTCGGCGAGTGGTCCGTAGGAGAGCTCGATGACTGCGGCAGCCACCTTCTCCGGCAGCCGCTGCAGGGCGCGACGTGCAGCGGCCGTCCATGCAACAGCGAACGACACCGCGGCTCAGTCGCGGAGGGCCAGAGCCTGGTCCTTGCCCAAGACCTGGGCCGGCTCACGGTCGAGTTCGGCGAGGCTGTCCCGGATCTGCGTGAGCAACCTTGGCTGGTTGAGGATATCGAGGGTTTCTTCCAGGGATTCCAGGTCGGCGACGCTGAGCACTACGGCTGCGGCGCGGCCGTGTTTGGTGATCACGACTCGGTCGTGCTCTCGCTCAACCTTGTCTACGACCTCGGAGAGATGATTCTTCACGTCCTTGAGAGACATCTGCTGATCGACCGACATGGCTACAAGTGTAGCTACCTGACGTTGGGAAGGCCACGTCGGTCACGGCCGCAGCGGTCCGCGAAATGCCGCGGCCACCGTGTCGAAGCCGACGCCTTTCGATCGACGCATGGATGAAGACGGCCACTCACTT
>DATFTS010000059.1:0-5411 GCA_035261645.1 Jatrophihabitans sp.
GCGCGGTGTCGCGAGCGGTACGTCGGCGATGGCGTGACGATGCCGACGCGCGATCAGTCCCGCGATGTGCCGCTGGCAGTTGCGCCCCTGGCACGGCCCCATGCCGGCTCTGGTGTGCGCCTTGACCACGTTGATGTCGTCGGTGGCCTCGACCGCCACGGCCACCGTTTCCTGCCGCACGACCTCGCACCGGCACACGATCGTGTCGGGTGTCGCCAACTCGAAGATGCCGGGCCCGACCCGGTACAGGCGATCGGTGGCGACCGTGAGTGCGCGCCTGCGCGCGAGCCGGTTCCGTGCCGCCGCGGTCAGCTGCCGTGCGCGCTCAGCGTCAAGACGGCCGCTGTCGAGTGCGGCGGCGACGCCGGCGATCGTCCCCTCGTCGATGGCGACGTAGGACCCCTCGACGCCCGCGCCGTCGCCGGCCGCATAGACGCTCGCGACGCTGGTCCGCAACCACTCGTCACGCCGTACAACGAGCCCGCCGAGGTTCTCGTCGTACCCGAATTCGCAGCCCACGAGCCGCAGTAGTTCCAGCGACGGGACGAAGCCGTAGCCGACGCACAGCACGTCGACGTCGACGGATTCCTCGGTGCCCGGCACAACACGCCAGTCCGCGTCCACCGCGGCGTGCACGACCCGCTGCACCCGGCCGTCACCCTCGGCACGCACGACGATGCGGCTATAACGCAGCGGCACCCGGTGCCGCAGCAATAGCGCGCGGTAGCGGGCAGCGTCGCGCAGCAGCGCGGTGTTGCCACGCGCGGCGCGCGCGATACGCACGAGGTCGCCGGTGCCAGGCGCAGGGCCGGCCTCCAGCGCCGCGACCACGCGCGCACCAAGGTGCGCAAGTTGAGCAGGGAAAGCGAGCGCCACCGGGCCCGAGCCGGCGAACAGCATCCGCCTGCCGGGCAGCACCCGCTGCGTCTTCGCCAGGCTCTGCAGGCCACCCGCCGTCATCACACCGGGCAGGGTCCAGCCGGGAAACGGCACCGGGCGGTCGTGCGCGCCGGGCGCAGCAACCATGCGGGGCGCGGTGACCGTCGTCGCTTTACCGTCGTCGCTCACCAGCACGGTGGTCCGTCCCTCGACGGCGACGACGCTCGTACGCAGGCGCACCTGCACCGACGTGCCGTCGAGGGACTCGATGATCGAGCGGCCGAACCGGAACTGCCGATCCATGGCCGCCGGATCGGTGATCGTGAAACCCGGGCCGGGTTGCTTGAAGATCTGCCCGCCCAGGCTCGGCCGCTCGTCGACGAGCAGCACCGACAGGCCCGCGTCGTGGGCGGCGCGCGCGGCACTGATGCCGGCCGGACCACCGCCCACGACAAGCAGGTCAGGTGTGCTGTCGACGTCAGCCACTGATCAGCAGCCTGCTGGCATGGTTGGCATGGTCGCGCCGAAGTCCTGCTTGTACAGCTGGGCGAGCGTGCCGTCCGACTGCGCCTTGCACAGGAACGCGTTCAGCGCGTTGGTGAGCGCGGTGTCACCCTTCTGCACTGCCCACGACCCGTAGGACAGTGACAGCGGCTTCGCCAGTTGGGCCTGCTTCAGTTGGCCGGGGTTGGCCTTCACGTACTGCGCCAGGATGTAGTCCTCGAGCACCGCGCCCTGCGCGCGTCCGGTCTGCACCTCGAGCAGTGTCGCGCTCTGGTCGGACAGGCCCTCGACCTTCGCCTTCGGGAAGCTCGCCTTCGCCAGCGTTTCGTCCGACGAACCCTGCAGGGCGGTGATCGTCACGCCGCTCTTGTTGTACGTGCTGATCGACGCCGGCGAGTTGTCGCTGGCCTTCACCGCCAGGATGCTCGCGTACGGCACGTACGAGCGGGTGAAGTCGACGACCTTCTCACGGTCCGCGTTCGGCGTGAGACCGACCGACACGAGATCGAACTTCTTGGCCTGAAGGCCGGGGATCAGCCCGTTGAAGTCGAGGTTCTGGATGTTGAGCTTGACGCCCATGCTGGCCGCGAGCTTGTTCAGCAGGTCGACGTCGTAGCCGGCCGGCTTGCCGTTGTCCAGGTACATCTCCGGCTTGAACTGCAGGTTCATGCCCACGGTGAGTACCCCGGGCTGCATCAGCCCGGTGGACGCCGCGGCGCCCGAGCTGCTGGCCCCGGTGCCGCCGGCTGCGGGTGTGCTGTTGTTGGACGACCCGCCGCCGGAACTGCTGCACGCGGCAAGGACGGCACCAGCGGCGGCGACCGCGATGCCGGCAAGCGCGCCGCGTCTGAGCGAGCGTCTGGTGATGGTCTCGAACATGGCGTGACCTCTCTGCTGACAGGGTTCTAGCTGACAGGGTTGTTAGCGCACGCCGGTCGCGGCGGGCGGTCATTGCGGGGTGCCGAGTGCTCGGCGGGCGATCCGTCCGATCGCCGGTCTCAGGCGGTGGCGAGCTGGCTCACCACTCGTTCGATGCGCTTTCGTTTCCGGACGTGCATCAGCCGCGACAGCCAGCCACGCGGCGGCACGGTGTAGCCGCTCTCGATCAGCTTGAAGATCAGGTCGATGAGGAACGCGGCGATGACATAGATCAACGCCGCAGCGGTGTAGAGCGCGAAGTACTGGTAGTTCTGCACGACGAGGTTCTGCGTGTTGCGCACCACCTCGGCGAGGCCGATCAACGTCAGCGTCGAGGTGTCCTTGATCATGCCGATGAACATGCTGCCGATGTTCGGCACCGCGATCTTGGTGGCCTGCGGCAAGGTCACGGACACGAACACGCGCGAGTTGCGCATGCCCAGCGCCTGCCCGGCCTCGCGGAACCCGTTCGGCACCGCGGACAGCGCCGCGCGGTAGATCTCGGCGATGAACGCGCTGTACAGCAACGTCAGGGTGATGACACCGGCCTGGAACACGCTGAGGTTGACTCCCAGCACCAGCGACAGGCCGAAGAACACCCACAAGCCGGTCACCAAGGCAGGCACGCCTCTGAAGATGTTGATGTAGAGCCAGGCGATCCAGCTGAGCGGCGGCTTGGACATCCGCATGACTGCGAGCAGCAGCCCTGCGACCACGGAGATGACGAGGGCGACCGCCGCGACCTCCACCGCGACCCGTAGGCCGTCGAGCAGCTGCCCGCGGTCTCGCCAGATGAGCCCCCAGTCGACATTGCTCAGGCCGGACATCACCGCACCGCCTTGATGAATTCACGCGCGCGAGCGCTCGTCGGGTTGTCGAAGATCGTTCGTGGGCCCTGCTCGACGATCTGGCCGTCGTCCATGAACACGTTGAGGTCGCCGATCTCCCGAGCGAAGCCGAGCTCATGCGTGACGACCACCATCGTCATGCCCGTCTCGGCCACCTCGCGCATCGTGCGCAGCACCTCACCGACCAGCTCCGGGTCAAGTGCGGACGTGGGCTCGTCGAAGAGCATCACCTTGGGGTCCATGGCCAGCGCGCGGGCGATGGCGACGCGCTGCTGCTGACCACCGGAAAGCTGCGCCGGGTAGTGCGCAGCCCGGGGGAGCAGGCCTACCCGGCGCAGTGCCTCGGCGGCCTTCAGCTCAGCCTCGTCCCGCTTCAACTTGCGCACCGAACGCAACGGCAACGCGACGTTGTCCAAGGCGGTGAGGTGCGGGAACAGGTTGAACTGCTGGAACACCATGCCGATCGCGCGGCGCAACTCGAGCGCCTTGCCTCGGCGCTCGGCGCGCTGGCCGGGTACGCCTGGGCCGTACTCGATGCCGTCGACCCGCACCGAGCCGCTGGTGGGCGGTTCGAGCAGGTTCATCGTCCGCAGCACGGTGGACTTGCCCGAGCCGGACGGGCCGAAGAGCACGACATGCTCGCCGGCGTGGATGCTCAGATCGATGCCGCGCAGCACCTCGACGGTGCCGAAGGACTTACGGATCTCGCGTAACTGCACGATCGGCGTGACGCCGGTGCGCTGCCCGCTCGCCTGCTGCAGCTCAACGGATGTCATGCGCCCTCCTTCGTCGGGCGCTGACAACGTGCTGTACCTATCGATGACCTCGCGAGCTCGGTCATCCGCGCACCTCAGTGACGCAGACGTAGAGTCCGTCCGGATCCTCGAAGTAGGCGTAGCGCCAGGACGCGCCGCCGCCGAGGTCGATGACCGCGGGATCGCCGACGAGCTTGATGTCGTTCGCGGCGAGGTAGTCCAGCGAGCGCTCGAGGCAACGCGACCCGATCGCGAACTCGTAGGTGCCGAGGTGGCCCCACTCGCCGCGCATGTCCGGCGAGGCTGGGGTGTGCTGCACCGGCTCGAGGTTGCCGCCGAGCGGGCTGGTCAGCAGCATCATCCGTTGCCGCGGCGGCGTGCGTGGCGCGTACCACGGGTGCATCGGCTCGAAGTAGCCGTCCGACTCGAACAGCTGGCCGGTGAAGCCGAGCCGCCGGTAGAACTCCCGGGTGCGCTCGATGTCGCTGACACCGAACGCGACGTGATTGACGCCCTGCGGGCCGTCCTCCACCGGCCAGCCCGCCTCGAGCGTCGACCACTCGATCAGCTCGATCTTGGCGCCGTCCGGATCTGCGACGTAGGACAGCCCGCAGTGTGTCTGGTACGGCTCGAGATCCGCCTCGTTCGGGTCCATCAGGTTGACGTGCCCGCGGGCGACGAGATCCGCGTGGAACTGCGCCTGCCCGTGGACATGGACACACACCTCGCAGATGCCGGGTTCGCCCCATGCCATGCCCTCGGGCAGCGGTGGGACCGGTCGGCTCACCGTCTGCACGAGTTTGATGGCCGCGCGCCCGAGCACGGTGGGGTTGTTGCTGCGCAGCAGGACGACGCGCGCGTCAGTGGCGTCGAAACCCGAGACGCCGGACAGCCCCGGCAGCGGGCCGGTGTAGTCGAAGGCGACGTCGCCGAAGCCGAGTTCTGCATAGAACGCCATTGATGCGGCGATATCGGACACGCCGACGCCGATGTGATCGAGACCGGTGAGAGTTCCGAACCTTGGTCGGGGTTCGACCATCGTGGGGTGCCTCCTGAGTCTGAGTCACCGGGCGGCTCCGAACGCCTAGACGCTGAGACTGCACGCTGTGGCGGTTCGCGAACCGGAGAGCCGATGCTCGCACACCGACCGAGTGAACGCAATACGTGCAGTGGTCCGCAATGCGGCTGGGCGTACGCTTGACGCACGCGGCCGCAGGCTGTTCTCATCGGTGGCGTCCCTTTAACTCTTAACAACGGTGGAGGTCGGCGACGCCATGCAGCTGGGCGTGAAGTTGCCACACACCGGCGCGGCAGTGGCACTCGTCGGGCTCCCGGAGCGCGCGCGAGCGTTGGAAGCCGCGGGGTTCGACTCCCTGTGGGTCAGCGACCACGTCGTCTTCCCGGAGCAGACGTCGTCCTGGTATCCGTTCGCCGCCGACGGCCGCCCCACCTGGCCGGCGGACACGCCGTACGTGGAGACGGTGGTCGCGCTGGCGGCGGCCGCGGC
>DATFTS010000060.1:0-3886 GCA_035261645.1 Jatrophihabitans sp.
ACGCCAAGGAGGTGCAGCACCCGGACGGGCGGGTAGTGGTCGAAGAAGGCGGGAAGGCGCTCGGATTCCACCTGATCATCGACGGCGAGGCCGAGGTCGACAACCCGGACAAGAGCATCCTCAAGGCGGGCGACTATTTCGGCGAGATCAGCCTGATCGACGGGCTGCCGCGGTCGGTATCAGTGACAGCGAAGCGCGGGATGCGCACCGTGTACCTGAACAGTTCGACATTCGATGCGCTGCTCCGCGACTACCCCGAGACCGCGCGCAGCGTCATGAAGGTACTGACGAAGCGCATCCGCGATCTGGAGTCGAAGGCCCGCGCACAGTCCGCATGACGGCCGAACGTTAGCGGCCGCGGACGCGGACAACCGGGTGCCCGGCACGGATCGGCCAGGCACCCGGGGCAGCGTGTTCGCTGAAGTCGGATCAGAGCGCCGGCTCCATCACCAGACTCTCGTCCTGCGCTGCCTCGTCCGCCGCCGGTCGCGGAGTCGACTCGACGAAGAGCGCGGCGATGATCGCGCCGAGCAAGGCCAGGGCAGCCAGCACGTAGAACGCGATCTGGAAGCCGTGGGTCAGGGCGCTGCCGCCCAGTGCTGAGCTTCCGGCGTGGGAGGTGACGAACCGGTTGGTGAAGGTGGTCGCGACGGTGGTGGCCACGGCCACGCCGATCGCTCCGCCGACCTGCTGGGTGGTGTTGATCAGGCCGGACGCGATGCCGGCGTCGGCCTGGCGTACGCCGGTGAGGCCGCCGATGGACATCGGTACGAAGGCCAGCGCCAGCCCGATTCCGCTCAGCAGGAACGGGGCGAGCAGGTCAGTGAAGTAGTGCCCGTGCACCGGCAGCCGCGCGAACAGAAGCAGTGCGGCGGCCGAGAGCGCCAGCCCGGAGGAGAGGATCGGGCGAATGCCCAGCCGGGTGACGAGGGCCTGGGCGACGGCCGAGAAGCTGACGATCGTCACCGTCAGAGCGATGTAGGCCACGCCGGTCTTGAGCGCGGAGTAGTGCAGCACCTGCTGCATGTAGAGCGTCAGCAGGAAGAACTGCGAGAAGATCGCCGCGCCCATCAACAGACCGCTCGCGTTGGAGGCGGCCAGCGTGCGTAGGCGGAAGATTCGCATCGGCAGCAGCGGGGCCTTGGATCGAGACTCGATCACCAGGAAGGCGACGATCAGCGCCGCCGACACAGCGAGCAGGCCGATGGTGGTGACCGTTACCCAGCCGTGCTGGGTGGCGCGTGTCATTGCGTAGACGAGCACCATCAGCCCGCCGGTAATGGACGCGGCGCCCGCGAAGTCGAAGTGCCGGGACGGAAGGTCGGCGCGGCTCTCCTTGAGCAGCCACGGGCTCAGGGCGAGCACGAGGGCACCGGCCGGCACGTTGATGAAGAAGATCCAGGACCAGCTGAATGCGCTGGTGAGGGCACCGCCGAGCAGCACCCCGGCTGCGCCGCCGCTGCCGGAGGCGGCGCCCCAGATGCCGAGGGCGAGGTTGCGCTCGCGACCCTCGCGGAAGGTTGTCGTCAGGATGGACAGCGCCGCAGGAGAGAGCAGCGCCGCGCCAAGACCTTGCAGCGAGCGGAAGGTGATCAGCGAACCTTCCGACCACGACAGGCCGTCCAGCAGCGAACTGACGGTGAACAGCACCAGCCCGGCCATGAACATTCGCCGTCGGCCGAGCACGTCCGCCAGCCGACCGCCGAGCAGAAGTATGCCGCCGAAGAAGATCGCGTAGGCGGTGATCACCCACTGCAGGCTCTCCTGCGAGAAGTGCAGATCGTTCTTTATCGAGGGCAGCGCGACGTTCACGATCGCGACGTCGAGCACCACCATGAACTGCGCGGCCACGATGACTGCAAGGGCCCACCACCGCTTGCGGTCCGCCCCGGCCTGGACCTCATGCTCAAGGACTTCACTACTCATCCGTTGCTCCAATAAATCGTTGTGAAAATCCACGATCTATCGGTTCAACGTCTGGCTGATACGCTTATTCCATGCCGGTCGGCGAAGTTTCGCAGCAAGGCAGCCCGCCGCTGCCGGCGGAGCTGCTCGACAAGAGCGGCTTCCTGATGGTGCGTCTCGGCATGGCGTTCAAAACGCGCGCGGTCCAGGAACTCGAGGCTGCCGGCCTCAACCAGCACAACTACAGTGTGCTCGCGCTGCTCGGTGAGCAGCCACGCAAGGCCCAAGCCACGATCGCCGAGGCGCTCGGTGTCGACCCGAGTCAGCTCGTCGGGATCCTCGACGCGCTGGAGCAACGGGGGCTGATCACGCGTCAGCGGGACGTGACCGACCGCCGGCGCCACGTGGTGAGCCTGACACCTGAAGGTGAGCGGCAGTTGATCAGCCTTCGAGTCACGATCGAGAAACTCGAGGACGAACTCTTCGCCCCGCTGGACGCCGAGAGCCGTAAAACCTTTCACGCGATGTTGCTCCGGCTCGCCGGCTATCACGACCCGCAGTGCCAGGAGACGAGCCGGTAGTACTCCTACGCGCGTTCCTCGGCGATGGAGTTGCCGCCGTCCACCACGAGCACCTGTCCCGTCACGTACGACGCCAGGGGCGAGGCGAGGAACGCGACAACGGCTGCCACCTCGTCCGGTTCCGCGCTGCGCCCTATCGGTGTCCGCAGCCCCTGCGCGAACTCGTGCTCGGTCTGCGACCCGGTCCGTATCCAGCCGGGTGCCACGGTGTTGACCGTGATGCCCGACGGCGCGAGGTCGAGTGCGAGCGCGCGACCCAGCCCGCTCATCCCGGCCTTCGCGGCGGCGTAGACCGGGTCGTGACGCATCGCCATCACCGGTCCGGTGACGCTCGCGATCATCACGATCCGGCCACCCGGCCGCGACATCATCGGCAGCATTGCGCGAGTGACGAGAAAGGCCGTATCGAGGTTGCGCCGCATGCCGGCCGTCCACGTCTCGAGGGTCAGCTCAGTCAGTGGGCCGTCCTCGGTCAGCGGCTGCGACGTCGACGTCATGCCCGCGTTGTTGACCAGGACGTCCAACCGTCCCCATCGCTGTTCGACCACCGCGCCAAGCGCGCCGACCTGAGCCTCGTCGGTGAGATCCCCGACCCAACAGTCGGCATCGATGCCCGCGTCGCGCAGTTCGCCCACGCGCTCTGCCACGCGGTCGGTGGTAGCGGTGAGTAGCACCGCTGCTCCCTGGCCGCCGAGCAAACGGGCGCACGCCATCCCGATGCCCGAGGCGCTGCCGGCGCCGGTGACCAGCGCCGCCGCGCCGGTGAGGTCGAACGGGCTGGGGACGGTCATCCGCTCAGCTTCTCACTAGCTGCTCGCGGAACTGCCCGACCCGGTGGAGTGTGCAGTTGCCTCTCGCGACGACCGCCTAAGCTCACACCTTCGGGGTCAGAAATGGAGTGGTATGTCAGCGTGCGATGTCGTCGTCATCGGCGGCGGCTGCGTCGGCGCGAGCGTGGCATATCACCTCGCAGAGGCCGGCTGCACCGACGTCGTGCTGCTCGAGGCGAACACTCTTGCCAGCGGCTCCACCAGCAAGGCGGCCGGCGGGATCCGGATGCAGCACGGCGACTCGCTCAACACCCAGCTTGCGCACCGATCCCTTCGCGAATTCGGCACCTTCGCCGACCTCACGGGGACCGAGATCTATTTCAAGCAGGTCGGTTATCTGTTCCTTCTCGACTCCGAGATCGACCTCGAGCTGTTTCGCGCCTCGGCGCAGATGCAACGCGAGCTGGGCATCCCCGTCGATCTGTTGAGCCCGCAGGACGCCGCCGACCTCGTTCCACAGCTCAACGCGGACGGCCTGGTGGGGGCGAGCTTCTGTCCACTGGACGGTTACGCCACGCCCGAGGCCGTGGTGCAGGGCTACGCGGCAGCCGCACGACGCCGTGGTGTGCG
>DATFTS010000061.1:0-1858 GCA_035261645.1 Jatrophihabitans sp.
AGCGTGATGTGTTTCTCGAGCACCGCGGCGCCGAGCGCCACTGCGGCGATGCCGGACACCGCGCCGACGGTGTGATCGGACCAGCCGACGGGCACGCCGAACCGGTCGCGCAGGGTGGTGATCGCCCGCAGGTTGGCCTGCTCCTCGCGCGCCGGGTAGCTCGAGACGCAGTGCATCAGGAGCAGTCCCGGGGCGCCGGACAGCCACGACACCGCCTCGGCCACCTCGTCGAGCGTGGCCATGCCGGTCGAGGCCAGCAGAGGAAGCCCGCGCTTGGCCGCTTCGGTGAGCAGAGGCTTGTTGGTCAGCTCGCCGGAGCCGAGCTTCAGCGCCGGAACGCCCAGCGCGCACACGATGTCCAGGCTGCGCAGGTCGAACGCCGTCGAGAGGAAGTCGATGCCGCGCTCGTGCGCATGATCGCGCAGTTCCGGCCACGCGCTGTCAGGCAGCACGTAGCGGTCGAGCAGCTCGCGCTGGCTCTGGGCGCCGGCCCGCATCGTCTGGTACGCCACGGCGGGTGCGTCGTCGGCGACGAGTGCGGCCGGGTCGAAGGTCTGGAACTTGACAGCATCGGCGCCGGTGTCGGCGGCCATATCGACGAGCGCGTGCGCGTCGGCCACGGATCCGTCGTGGTTGACGCCTGCCTCGGCGACTAGGTAGAGACCCGGACGGTCGGTGGGCGTGAAGGCCGCGGGCAAGCTCGTCATCGCCGTTAGGATACGGCCAGCGCCGTGGCAGACCGGTCAGGCGCCGGGGTCCGCGGGGTGCGCAATGGCAGGCTCGGCAAGGTGAAGGTGCTCGGGATCGTGCCGGCCCGGGGCGGTTCGAAGGGCCTGCCGGGCAAGAACATCCGTCCGCTCGCGGGCGTCCCGCTCCTTGGGCACAGCCTGCGCGCGGCAGGCCTCGTGCCGGCCATCACGCGATGCGTCGTGACAACCGATGCAGAGCAGATCGCCGACGTCGCACGCAGCCTGGGCGCCGACGTCCCGTTCGTGCGTCCGGCCGAGCTCGCCGCCGACGACACGCCGATGGCGCCGGTGCTGCGGCACGCGCTCGCGCAGGTCGAGGCCGAAGAGGCCACCCCGTACGACTACGTGGTGCTGCTCGATCCCACCAGCCCGGTGCGTGAGCCCGCGGACGTGACAGCTGCGCTCGGCCAGCTCGCCGAGCGACCCGACTGGGACGGCGTGGTGAGTGTGTCGGCGCCGACATTCCATCCGGTATGGGTGGGGGTGCGTGGGGCGCCGAACGATCCAGCCACGCTGCAGCGCTACTTCGCCGACGGCGTCGGGGTCACGCGGCGCCAGCAGCTCGGGCGGTACCTGCGGGTCAACGGCAACTTCTACGTGTGGCGTGCCGCCTTCGTCCGCCGCTTGCAGTCGTCGTGGATGGACGAGGGCGTGCATGGCATCTTCGAGATCCCGGAATCGCGCGCGTTCTCGATCGACGACGCCTACGAGTTCGCGCTGGTGGAGGCGCTGGTGACCCAAGGCTTCCTGACCCTGCCGGGGGCAGAGCGGCGCTCTCACTGACCGTGTCCCCTAGCGGCGCGCACCTGGGTGCATCCCTGGGACCGGTACCGCACCATGCGGCGATGTTCAGGTCTGCCAGCACGGCCGTCTGGTAACTGGCGGCGAGGTGGTGTGTCCGTGCGGTTCGACGCCCGGCCCTCGGCTCAGTGCGTGGCGACGGAGCGTGCGGACACGCCGGCAAATCACCCGCTGCATCGCCACACACCGTCGGCGACGACCGCGAGCGCACATACTCGGTTTTCGCACCGGGCGTGGATTACGCACCAGTCAGGGCGGCTGATACGGGCGCTGGGTGATCCGTCCCACCTTTCGGTACAGTGCCGCGG
>DATFTS010000062.1:0-5526 GCA_035261645.1 Jatrophihabitans sp.
TGAGGTGCCGGAGTTCGATCCGTTCGACTGCAGCGCCGCGGCGATCTGCAACGCAAGATTGCGGTCCGCAGCGCTCTGTCCGACGAGCTGCGACATGGCAAGGGTGATGACGATCGCGAACACGGTGATCGCGGCGATCAGTCCCAGCAGAGACAGCACGCCTCGGGTGAGCATCGGTCGCTGCACGAACGTGCCGTGCGCGACGACCGTCTCCTCGTCGTGCTTCGGCGCCGGACGCTCCTCGGGGAAGTTGAAGAAGGCGTCGTCGGGCACGTCATCGAGGTAGAGGCTGAGCACCCGTGGGTTGGGCGAACCGGTGAGCCGCTGCTTCGCACTCGTCGTCATGTCCACGACGGCGTGCTCGCCGGGGGCCAGCGCAACGAGCTGGGCCGGATCGAACTTGAAGCGGACTTCCCCTTCGGTGTCCTCGGCAGCGAGATCGGCCCGCACGACGGTGTTGCCCAGGTTCTCCACCAGCACGGTGAACTTGGCGCTGCGTCCGCCCATGACGACCACCGGGTCGATGCGCGCAGTCACGGCCCTGGCCGACGGAACGGTGAGGTCGATCTCCGCGACCATGGTGGCGAACGGCGGGGTGACCTCACGCACCTGGACGGCGGCGCGGCGGACGCCGGCGGCGATGCCGTTGGGCACGGTGATCGTCGCGGTGACGGTGCGCGACTCCTCCGGGAACATCGACACGAAGTCGTCGCTGAGCTCGACCCAGCTCGGGTCGGCGCCGAGTACCCGGATCTGGAAGCCGCCGATCACCTCTGACGTGTTGGTGATCGAGATGGCGACCGCAAGCGGGAGACCTGGAACGACATCCGCTGCGCGCGGAGTGACCTCTACGCGCATGTCAGTGGCCCAACTGCAGGGGCTGGATCGACGTCTGCTCCGCCTTGACCGTGACGATGGCGGTCTGCTGCTTCATCCCGTCCGCAGTGACGGTCACGCTGTACGTGCCCGGCGTCAGCCCGGTCAGCAGATAGCCGCCCTTCGGCAACTGCGCGCTCGGCCCGCTTACGGCGGTGGTCCAGACCGCACTGCCATTCGTCGCAGTCACCGTCGCGCCTGCGCAGAACTGCTGCGGGCAGGGCCCGGTGACCCGGCCCTTCACGCCGCCGACCCCTTGCGAGAGGTGGATCGTGACCGTCTGCGCCGTGCTGCCGTCGGACAGGTTGAACGGCACGGTGGCCGGCAGGTATCCGTCCAACTGCGCGGTAAGCGTGTACGAGCCCGGCGCGGGCAGCCCGTTGAGCACAAAGGTGCCGGTCGCCCCGCCGGTGAGGGTCTTGGTGGTCGGGGGGGTGACGGCGATCGCGGATGACGCGCCGCCGACCGTGATCGTCACGTTGCCCAGCGGCTGGCCGTGAACGCCCAGCACCCGACCGGTGACGCTGCCGACACCGGCAACGAGGGTTGTGTTGAAGTTCGTCTTCGTCGCCTTGGCGCCGACGCCCAGATCGAGGATGCGGGTCACCGTGCCGTGCGCGGGTGCGCTGAAGGTGATCACGTAGGCGCCCGGCGTCGGTAGGTGATCGAGTGTGTACGCGCCGACTTGTCCGGTCGTGGGCGTGATGACGGTCAGCGGCGATCCGTTGACGATCGTCGAAACGGTGGCACCGCCGATCGGGCCGTTCGCGTCCCGTACCAGACCGGTGATCTGCCCCTGCCCGGCCGAGAGGATGACGACCGGCTCGAGCCGCTGTTCTCCACCGTTCACGTTGTCGACGATGGCCGTCGACTCGTAGCCCTGGGCGGTGAAGGTCAGCTCGTACGAGCCCGGAGCCGGCAGGTTGCGCAGCGTGTACTTGCCTTGGGCGTCGGTCGTCGCGCTGGCCGTCACTTGCTGGCCGACGCCACCGACGAGGGGACGCGCGGTGACCGTGGTGATCACCCGGCTCAACGTGTCACCCGGATCGACGCTGCCGGAGATGCTCGCCGGCGCACCGGTGATGACGACGTCGTTCACACTGGCTGTGCTCTGGGCGTTCGTCGCGACGGCTTGCGCGTTGCGTATGGACGGGGCCGCCGGGTACCACACCGTGCGGAAGCCCTGGGCGCTGAACTTGAGGTAGTAGTCGAGAGGGAAGAGCCCGGCGAGGGTGTAGGTGCCATCCGATTGGGTGCCGGCCGAACTGACCACCAGCTGCGTCCCGTTGTGGACGCGGACCGCCTGCACGAGGATGCGCCCGACCGGCTGGTGATCACTGGCCGCGAGAACTCGGCCGGCAATCTGCGAGCCGACGCCTGCCGGCAACTGCCCGTCCTTGGGAAGCGCACCTGCCGGCTGTGCCAGCGCAGCGTCGAAGCCCACATTGACCGAGCCGGACTGCGACACGTGCGTCAAGGAGAAGAACGAAGCCGGCGCCGCCTTCGTGAGCGGGTCTTTCGCGAACACCTTGGCTATGCCGAAGAGGAAGGCACCCGCCCACAGCGCCACGATGCCCGCCAGGATCAGCGCGGTCATCAACCCACGGCTGATCATCGGACGCTGCCGGAACTGCACGACGGCCGAGTCCTCGATCGGCTCCGCGTCCTCCGACTCGACGGCGTCCGGCGGCAGGTCGAAGCGGCGGCCCGTCACCGAGATGTTGACGTTGGTGTCGACCTCGCTGCCGGTCATCCTGCGGGGCGCGCGAGCATGGATGACGATCGGCGCCCGCCCACCGGGCTCCAGCGCGACGGAGTTCCGCGAGAACCGGAAGTTCAGCGCGCGGTTCGCGTCCGTGGCCTCGAGGTCGGCCTGGAGCTTCAGGTTGCCGGGATTCGACAGTTCGAGGACGAAGCGCCCCGAGCGCCGGCCGCGGACGATCTTCGGCTTGGCCAGTAGTGCCAGCTGCGGTCGCGCAGCCACCAGCAGGTCGACGTCCAGATACTGCGTCGGCGCATGCGCACCGTGCGACACGACCTCCACCGTGAGCGCGTGTCGGCCCGCCTCCATGCCCGGCGGTACGGCAATCGTGAGGGTCAGCTGGCCCGACGCATCCGGGAAGAGCGGCAGCAACGCCGGCTGCACCTTGACGGACTCCTCCGGCACGCCGATCAACCGAGCGGTCACCCCGTCGATCACCTGGTCGTTGTTGACCACGTTGACGACGACGCTCGCAGTTGCGCCGGTGGCAACCTCGATCTCGCGGAGTGTTGTGTTTGCGCGCATCGGTCAGTCCGAACGCCGTCCGACAGTGCCCAGGACGCGACTGACGGGCGGCGCCTCGGGCAACCAGCCGAAAGAGTCCGCGGCGACGGCGATGCTCAATGCGAACGAGGCATGCAGGCTGCCGCCGATCGCCGACCAGATCTCCGGCACCCGGTTCTGCTCGTCGCCGCCCAGGAACAGCAGCACCGCCGAGTCGGGCTCGGCGGCCAGGTGCTCCGGTGCAAGCGCCGCCTGCCCGGCGATGCGGCTGACGAGCTCACCGAGTAGTTCATGCTCGTCGAGCGGGTCCGGCGCCCACACGCTCACGAGGTAGTTGAGGTCCACGACGGGGAGGGCGCGACGACGCTGCGCGCGACCTTCCTGATCCACCCGCCGATTGATGGAGTGGGCTGGGCGACCGCTCGGCAACACCTCGTACAGGAACAGGTTGACCGTCGTTCGCGAAAGCGTCGCCATCCAATCCGCGCTCGGCGTCGCAAAGCTGATGTCGACCCTGTCGATGGGTAGCGGAATCTCAGCGCGCAACATGCGCGCGAGACCTTCATCGACAGTTCGGATGAACATTGCGGAATTTCACCAATGGTCGGTCGCTGCGGGGATGCGTCCGGGGCCGGAAGTCGCGTCCGTCACGCGGACGGTATTCGCGGGCCGACCGCTATCCACTACAAGATTTGCGTCGGCCTACTGTCGCGAACGTCTACTCAGCCTCGGTGGCCGTTTTGTCTCACTCTCTCAATGTCGTCGAACTTCTCCGTGCCGCCGGCCAGTACGCGATTCGCGGTATTGAGCTGCGCGACGTTCTCGGCAGCACGCAATGAAGCCGCTGCCTTTTCGACCGCCGCGCGCACATCGTTGCGCTGCCGGTGCAACGCCTTTGGGCGTCGCGTCGGGTGGGGGTGAATAGTGCAGCCTCCCTCCCCTTGAGCAACCTGAAGAATGACTCGGCGAATGACCACTTTCAACCGGTTGCTGCAGGCACCGTATGCCCCGTGTGAGCTGGCGTCAATGATCAGCTTCGGGCTTCTGCACCTATGGGCAGAGCCGTGCTCTCAGGCGCCTGCAGGCGTCGATCAGGGGCGTAGACGCGGCAACGTCCGCACCATCGCCGATGTCGATGCCGATCGCTGCATCGTCCCCGGGACGACGCTCATCCTGATCATCACGGCGGGTGTCAACTCGTGCGCAATTGTGCATTCCGTGGCGATTTTGGCGTGCGCCTTGACCGGTCTGCGCTTCATTGCGCGGTAGGACGCGGTAAGGGCGCCGCTGTAGGCGGTCTGCGCGAGCCGGCTGACCCGCCGGGCGAATGCCGGGCACTTCTTGTCGAGGACGGCGTTCGCATCCGCCACCACCTTGAGCATCTGCTCCTCTTTGACGCTCGTAGGTTCAAAGCTGCGGCCGACGAACCTGATCTCGTGCTCGGCGCTGCGAATGGTCTTGCGGATCTCCCCGAACCACGCCCGGCAGGCCACGTCGAAGTCCGCGCCGAAGCGCTGCGGAAACTCGCTACTGAAGACCGAGTACTGGTCCTCTGGCATATCGGCGAGGTCCTCGACGCCGTATCGGATCGTGAGATCGACCGCCGGAGGATCCAGCAACTTCTTCTCCATGGGTATCGCCCATGACTCGGCTGACACCGCGATGCCCTCTTTCAGGGTGGCAATGGAAATCGGCGGCACACTCATGATTCACCTCTGTCGTCGGGGCGCACGGTAAGCCGATCTTGGCCGCCGGTCAATGACGCACCGGTGCCCCATTGGGCCGTCTTCGTTGTGGCAGGTTCGCAATCCGGTCGGACTATTATCTCGCCCATGGCAGTCACCGTGATCATCACGCGCGACGACAACGGGGCGCCACAGACCCGTGAGATCTTTCCCGAAGGCGATCGGTACGTCATCGTTGACGGCAACCTGAACGTCTACACCGAGGACGGCGAACTCCTCGGCACGTTCGGCTCCGGCAACTGGCTGACGGCGTTCGTCGGGGCAGACACGGTCACCGTCGAGACCACGAAGCCGCCAGAGGACGACAGCTCGGACAGCTCCGACGACTTCAGCTTCGGCGACGACAGTTCGGACAGCAGTGACTCTGACAGCTCTGACTTCAGCTTCGGCGACGACTCTGACAGCACTGACTCCGACAGCAGTGACAGTTCGGAGTTCAGCCTCGACAGCTTGACCGACTCCGACAGCACTGACTCCGACAGCACTGACTCCGACAGCAGTGACTCCGACAGCAGTGACTCCGACAGCAGCAGCGACAGCTTCGACTTCAACCTCGACGATCTGACGAGTTCGGATTCCGATAGCAGCGACTCGGACAGCAAGTCCGACGCGAGCGCCTAATCCGGATCGGTCAGGAAC
>DATFTS010000063.1:0-4132 GCA_035261645.1 Jatrophihabitans sp.
CCGAGGTCAGCATCAACACCGCCTTCGGTGTCGAGCGGGTCGTCCGCGACGCCTTCCGGCGCGCCCAGGGTCGGCGCAAGCACCTGACGCTTGTGCACAAGAACAACGTCCTCACCAACGCCGGCGATCTGTGGTTCCGCACGGTCAAGCGCGTCGGCGCGGAGTTCCAGGACGTGACCGTCGCCTACAACCACGTTGACGCAGCCACGATCTACCTCGTCACCGACCCTGGCCGCTATGACGTGATCGTGACCGACAACCTGTTCGGCGACATCGTCACCGACCTCGCGGCGGCCATCGCAGGCGGCATCGGGCTCGCGGCCAGTGGCAACCTCGACGTGAGCAACACGAACCCGTCGATGTTCGAGCCGGTGCACGGTTCGGCACCTGATATCGCAGGGCAGGGCAAGGCGGATCCCACGGCCGCGGTGCTGTCCGTCTCGATGCTGCTCGAGCACGTCGGCGAGGCCGACGCGGCGGCCCGCGTGGAGGCGGCGGTGGCCGGCGACCTGGCCAGCCGCGACCCGGCACAGCCGGGCAGCACCGCAGAGATCGGCGAGCGCCTCGCAAAAGCGGCCGCGAGCTGACGGCCACGAACGAGCTGCCCAGCGCGGACGACTTTGTCGAAGCCGCGGCCTGTGGCAGACTGTCGGCGTGCGGTTGAACTCGCTCATTATCAGTTAGCGCGTCGGTACCTGCTCCACACCGACGCGCAGACCCTCCGTGAACACGGGGGGTCTTTTGTTTTGCCGAAACAATCCCACGATCGAAGGACGATCCGATGCAGACCGACGCCTTCCACGTCTTCGACACGACGCTGCGCGACGGAGCCCAGGGTGAGGGCATCAGCTACTCGGTCGCCGACAAGCTCGCGGTGGCACGCCTGCTCGATCAGCTCGGCGTCGGCTTCATCGAAGGCGGTTGGCCGGGCGCACTGCCGAAGGACACCGAGTTCTTCGCCCGCGCCGCGGCCGGCGAACTGAGGTTCAAGAACGCCGTACTCGTCGCGTTCGGCGCCACCCGCAAAGCCGGTGTGCGCGTGCAGGACGACGCCCAGGTGCGTGCTTTGCTGAACTCCGAAGCGCCGGTCGTCACCCTGGTCGCGAAGTCGGACGTCCGGCATGTCGAGCGAGCGCTGCGCACCACCCTCGTGGAGAACCTCGCGATGGTGCGTGACACGGTTGCCTTCTTGCGTGCCGAGGGGCGTCGGGTGTTTCTCGACTGCGAGCACTTCTTCGACGGGTACAAGCACGACCGCGACTACGGCGTGCGGGTGCTGGACGCCGCAGCACAAGCTGGCGCCGACGTGGGCGTGCTGTGTGACACCAACGGCGGAATGCTTCCGATGGGCGTCCACGACGTCGTATCGGACGTTAAGCGTCGCGCCGGCATCCGGCTCGGAATCCACACCCAGGACGACACGGGTTGTGCGGTGGCCAACACCCTGGCCGCCGTGGATGCCGGCGCGACACACGTGCAGGGCACCGCCAACGGCTACGGCGAGCGGGCCGGCAACGCCAACATCTTCAGCGTCATCGGCGGGCTGGTGACGAAGATGGGGCTCGACGTGTTGCCTGACGGCTGCCTCACCGAAATGGTGCGCGTGGCGCACGCCATCGCCGAGATCGCGAACCTCGCACCGGACACGCACGCGCCTTACGTCGGAGCATCCGCGTTCGCACACAAGGCCGGCCTGCACGCGTCGGCCATCAAGGTCGACCCCGAGCTGTACAACCACCTCGACCCGGCCACCGTCGGCAACGACCAGCGCATCCTGGTGACCGAGATGGCCGGCCGCGCGTCCGTGGAGTTGAAGTCCCAGGAGCTGGGCGTCGATGTCAGCGCACGTCCGGACGTCGTCGGCTCGGTGGTCGAGCGCATCAAGGAGCGCGAAGCCGCCGGCTGGTCGTACGAGGCTGCCGACGCGTCGTTCGAACTGCTCCTGCGTGAGGAGCTGGGCGAGACGCATCAGCCGTTCCTGCTCGAGTCCTACCGGGTGATCATCGAGCGCCGCGAGGACGGGCAGATGGTGAGCGAGGCGACGGTGAAGCTGCAGGCGGGCGGCCACCGCGTGATCTCGACCGAGGAGGGCAACGGCCCGGTCAACGCATTGGACCGCGCGCTGCGCAAGGCGCTCGAACGGGCCTATCCGCAGTTGGCCAAGATCGAGCTCACCGACTACAAGGTGCGGATCATGGCCGGCAAGCACGGCACGGACGCGGTCACCCGGGTGCTGATCGAGACGAGCGACCACGAGCGCGAATGGACGACGGTCGGCGTGCACGGCAACGTGGTCGAGGCGTCCTGGCTAGCGCTGCACGACGCCGTCCGCTACGGCCTCTTGCCGGCAGCCCCGTCAGTCTGATCGGTGCAAACCGAGTCAGGTGGCGGTGCCGTGCAGGCGCTGGGCGCGGGTGCGATTCGGGGACGGGCGCATTGCCGAGAGCACGCAGTTCTCGCAGGAGTGCGCGCAGTCCGCGCCGGAACCGTCATGCTCACACGCTTCGAGCGCATGATCGTCTCCGACGATGTGCATCTCGGTCGGGTCGTGCTCGACGTCGCAGTCGCACATCTGCCGCCCGTTCGACCGGACCACCGCGTCGATGGCGGCGTCGAGCCGTTGCTCGGCGGCGTCGAGGCGAACCGAACGCACAACACCCCACGCCATCAGGCCGAGGACAAGCGCGACGAGCAGCGACACAGCTACGAAAGCCTTGACCACCGCGGTCGTGGCGCCGGTGGCCGCTACGGCGCCGACCGCGATGAACAGCGTCGCGAACAGGCCGAGGGTGGCGGCGAACTGGCGGCGCTTGGCCGCCTCGATACCCGAGAGCGGGGAACTCACGAACTCGATTATTGCTGACGGGCGCTGACCGAACGCGCTGAACCTGGGACGCAGCCGCCCCGGTAGCGTTGGGACCCGTGCGCATCGCCCGCTTCGTGCATCCAGGTTCGGCCTCGACGCAGGCGGGGGTGGCGTGGGGCACCGTCGAAGGACCGCTCGGGGCGGCTACGGACTCGTTGACCGTCGCGGCGATCGAGGGCCACCCGTTCGGTGCGATCAGCTTCACCGGCGACCGGTGGGCGCTACCGGACGTGCGGCTGCTCTCGCCGTTCCTGCCGAGCAAGATCGTCGCGCTCGGCAAGAACTACGCCGACCACGCGCGGGAGATGGGCGGTGAAGCACCGGGAACACCGATGATCTTCCTCAAGCCGTCGACCTCGGTGATCGGCGAAAAGGACGCCATCCGTCTGCCGCCGTCGAGCAACGAGGTGCATTTCGAGGGGGAGCTTGCGGTCGTCATCGGCGCGCCGGCCCGCAACGTCGCCCCGGAGAACGCGATGGATCACGTGTTCGGCTACGCCGCAGCCAACGACGTGACGGCGCGCGACCAGCAACGTGCCGACGTGCAGTTCACCCGCGCGAAGGGCTACGACTCGTTCGGCCCGCTCGGCCCATGGGTCGAGACGGTGCTCGACCCCAGCGACCTGCGCCTCGTCACCCGCGTGAACGGCGAGATCAAGCAGGACGGTCGCACCAGCCAGATGATCCACGACATCCCGAAGCAGATCGCCTTCATCTCCGGCGTTATGACCCTGCTGCCCGGGGACGTGATTCTGACCGGCACGCCGGCTGGTGTCGGACCGATCGTCGCCGGGGACAGCGTCAGCGTGGAGATTGAGGGCATCGGCACGCTCACCAATCCGGTGGTCGCAGGATGACGAGCGGCGTCCGGGTCAGGTTCTGCCCTTCGCCGACGGGCAACCCGCACGTCGGCCTGATCCGCACCTGCCTGTTCAACTGGGCCTATGCCCGGCACGTCGGCGGCACCTTCGTCTTCCGCATCGAGGACACCGACGCACAGCGCGACTCGGTGGAGTCGTATCACCAATTGCTGGACGCGCTGCGCTGGCTCGGCCTCGACTGGGACGAGGGACCGATCGTCGGCGGCCCGTACGGCCCGTACCGGCAGAGCGAACGGCACGACATCTACCGCGACGTCCTCGGACAGTTGCTCGAGGCCGGTCACCTCTACGAGTCGTACTCGACCAACGAGGAGATCGAAGCGCGGCATCGTGCGGCGGGCCGGGACCCGAAACTCGGCTACGACAACTTCGATCGCGACCTCAC
>DATFTS010000064.1:0-2662 GCA_035261645.1 Jatrophihabitans sp.
TCGAGGCTGCACTCAACTCGCCGCACGAGGTGCGCGGGCTGGTGTTGCTCTGCCCAGCGGTGGCGTTTCGCAAGCTGCGCCAGCTCGTGCCGTTCGTACGGATCCTGCCCGACGAACTGGCCGCGCTGCCCGTCCGGATCCCGCGGCGAATGGCGATGCGCGGGGTGCGCGGGCTGTTCGCCGACGCCAGCCGCCTGCCCGACACGTGGTACGACGCGGCCATCGACGAGTTCGTCCGGGTGCTCTCGATCCGGCCGAACCGGCTGGCGATCTTCTCCGCGCTGCGGCACATCTACCTCGACGAGCCGTTCGGCGAGGCCGGCTTCTGGGACCGGCTGCCCGCACTCGAGCCGCCGGCACTGTTCGTGTGGGGGCAACGTGACGTGCTGGTGCCCGCGGCATTCGCGCGCTTCGTCGCAGAGGCGCTGCCCAACGGCAGGTCGGTTGTCCTGCCCGACTGCGGCCACGTGCCGCAGTTCGAGCACCCGGAGCGCACGGGCTCGCTCGTCCGCGACTTCCTCGCCGGCCTGGACTGAACGCCGGCTCGCTGGTTTGCGACTACAGCGAGGCGACGAGCTCGTCCGCCGCGGTGTACGGGTCTGTGGTGCCGTCGACGACACGGGCCGCGGCGGCGGCCAGCGCCGTCGAGCCGTGCACCTGCGCGAAGCGGACCTTGACGGTGCCGAGAGCGATCGCCTCAATCTCAGCTGCAGCGCGAGCCCGCCGCCGCCGCTCCAGCTCGTCGTGCTCGTCCATCCACGCGCCGTGCTTCGTGATGTCCTCGATCAACGTGTCGATGCCCTCGCCGCGCGCCGCCACGGTCTTCACGATCGGCGGGCGCCACGCACCGCCGGCGGAGTGCCGGCCGCCGAGTGACTGCATGTAGCGCAGGTCGCGCGCGACCTGATCCGCACCGTCGCGATCGGCCTTGTTCACGACGAAGACGTCCGCGATCTCGATGATCCCGGCCTTTGCCGCCTGGATGCCGTCGCCGAGCCCGGGCGCGAGCACGAGGACAGTGGTGTCGGCCAGCGACGCGATCTCGACCTCGGCCTGCCCGACGCCGACCGTCTCGACGAGCACCACGTCGCACCCGGCCGCGTCCAACACCCGCAGCGCCTGCGGCACCGCGGCTGAAAGCCCACCGAGCTGCCCGCGCGAGGCCATCGAGCGGATGAACACCCCGGTGTCGGTGGCGTGATCCTGCATGCGCACCCGGTCGCCGAGCAGCGCGCCGCCGGAGAACGGCGAGGACGGGTCGACGGCCAACACTCCGACGCGTTTCCCGGCCTGGCGCAGCGCGGCCACCAACGCCGACGTCGTCGTCGACTTGCCGACCCCCGGCGAACCCGTCAGCCCGACCACTTGCGCATGGCCACCGTGCGGCGCCAGCGTCGCGGCGATCTCGCGCAGCGCAGGCGAGTCGTTCTCCACCAGCGAGATCAACCGGGCGACAGCGCGCGGCTCGCCGTCGCGGGCGCGCTGCACCAGGTCGGCGACGTCCGCGGCCCCGGTCCTAGTGAGCGCCAAGGGGTCAGGCGGCGGGGACGTGCAGGATCAGCGCGTCGCCCTGCCCACCGCCGCCACAGAGCGCGGCGGCACCGGTGCCGCCACCCCGGCGCCGCAGTTCGAGGGCGAGCGTGAGCGCAAGCCGCGCACCGGACATCCCGATCGGGTGGCCCAGGGCGATCGCGCCGCCATTGACGTTCACGATGTCCTCGGAGACGCCGAGCTCCTTCATCGACTGCAGCCCGACCGCGGCGAACGCCTCGTTGATCTCGATGAGGTCGAGGTCCGAGACAGTGAGGTTCTCCTTGCCCAGCGCGTCCTTGATGGCGTTGGACGGTTGCGACTGCAGCGAGTTGTCCGGGCCTGCGACGTTGCCGTGCGCGCCGATCTCGGCGATCCACGAGAGCCCGAGTTCCTCGGCCTTCGCCTTGCTCATCACGACGACCGCGGCCGCGCCGTCGGAGATCTGCGAGGACGAGCCGGCCGTGATCGTGCCGTCCTTCGTGAACGCGGGACGCAACTTGGCGAGGCCCTCAACCGTCGTGTCGCCGCGGATGCCCTCGTCCTCGCGGAACTCGATCGGGTCGCCCTTCCGCTGCGGGATCGAGACCGGCGCGATTTCTTCGTCGAAGACGCCGTTCTTCTGGGCGAGCGCCGCCCGCTGGTGCGACCGAGCAGCGAACTCGTCCTGGTCCTCGCGAGTCAGCTGCAGCTTCGCGTTGAAGTTGTCCGTCGACTCACCCATCGGGATGTTGTCGAAGATGTCGGTGAGCCCGTCGAATGCCATCGAGTCGAGCATCTGGATCGCGCCGTATTTGTAGCCCTCGCGCGACTTGGGCAGCAGGTGCGGCGCGTTCGTCATCGACTCCTGGCCCCCGGCCACGATGATGTCGAACTCGCCAGCGCGGATCAGTTGGTCGGCGAGCGCGATCGCGTCCAGGCCGGAGAGGCAGACCTTGTTGACGGTCAGCGCCGGGACGGTCAGCGGGATGCCGGCCTTGTGCGCGGCCTGCCGCGCCGGGATCTGGCCGGCGCCGGCCTGCAGCACCTGTCCCATGATCACGTACTGAACCTGGTCAGGACGCACGCCGGAGCGCTCGAGGGCGGCCTTGATGGCAAAGCCACCGAGATCGGCGCCCGAGAAATCCTTCAA
>DATFTS010000065.1:0-1854 GCA_035261645.1 Jatrophihabitans sp.
ACGGTCGCGTTGGTGT
The DNA here is from genome assembly GCA_035261645.1 of Jatrophihabitans sp. Classification (GTDB taxonomy): domain Bacteria; phylum Actinomycetota; class Actinomycetes; order Mycobacteriales; family Jatrophihabitantaceae; genus Jatrophihabitans. The sequence goes on from DATFTS010000065.1 coordinate 17, forward strand.
TCGCGGAGACTGGTGATGGCATGACCGACGCGTCGGCCACCCGGAGTCCGCTGACACCGTAGACGCGCAGCTCGGTGTCGACCACAGCGTCGGGGTCGAGCCCGATCCGGCAGGTGCCCGCGTAATGCGAGTAGCTGCGAAGGTTCCTGCGCGCGTAGGCACGCATGCTCTCGTCATCCTGCGCGTCGAGGCCGGGCAGCACCTCATCAGCACGCCACCGTTCCAGGGCAACCGCGCCGCCGAGCTCGCGCGCGGCGCGCAGCCCGTCGGCGACCACGTCCAGGTCGGCGGGTTGGGTGTAGTACTTCGGGTCGATCACCGGCGCCGTGCCCGGTGCGGCGTCGGCCAGCCGGACGGACCCCCTGCTCTGCGGAAGGACCAGCGCGACCACGATGGTGTAACCCGCGCCTAGGTCGGGGCCGGGCAGCGTGTCCTCGCGAAGTGGCACGTCGACGAACATGATCTGGAGATCCAGCGCGGCGACTGCCGCATTGCTGCGGACGAGACCCAGGGCTTCGCCGTGGTTGTTCACTCCCGGGGGGACCGGCTGCGCCGAGCGATAAACGATCCCGCACATCGGGTGGTCGTGCAGATTCGCTCCGACGCCGGGCAGCTCCACAGCAACATCGACGCCGACATCGTGCAGATGGGCTGGCGGACCGATGCCGGACTGCATCAGCAGTTGCGCGGAGCCGACGGTCCCGGCGGTCACCACCACTTCGCCCGTGCAGCCCACCGAGAACATCGCGCTGCCCACGCTGTACTCGACGCCGATACAGCGCCCGGCGTCGAGCCTCAGCCGGTGCACCAGCGCATCCGTCACAACCCGCAGGTTCGGGCGGCCGAGCGCGGGCGCCAAGTAAGCATCAGCGGCACTCTGGCGCCGGCCGTCGACGATGTTCAGGTCGCACCAGCCGAAGCCCTCCTCCACTCCGCCGCTGATGTCGACCGCTGCGCGATAACCGATCTCGGCCGCTGCCGCCAAACCCGCCTCGGCGATCGGATGACGGACGCTCGCCGGCCCTACCGTCAGAGGACCCGCGCCGCCACGCAGGGCCGGATCGCGTCCCTCAGCGGTCTCACTTCGCCGGAAATAGGGCAGCAGATCGTCGAAACCCCAGCCCTTTGCGCCAGCGGTGACCCACGCGTCGTAGCTTGCGCAGTCCCCACGGACGAAGTTCATGGCGTTGATGGACGACGACCCGCCCAGCCCCCGCCCGCGCGGCCACGGCACGCCTCGTCCGGTTGCGGCCTGCGCCACCGTCGTGTCTGCCCAGTCCGCGGACGTACCCTGCAATCTCGGCCACGCAGGCGGCACAGCCATCACCGACAAGGGCTGGCCGCTACCTGCCTCCAGCAGCAGCACGCGTGCGCTCTCGTCCTCGGATAGTCGGGCCGCAATCACACAGCCCGCAGTGCCGGCACCCACGACGACGAAGTCGTAGCTGTCGTTTACCGGTGTCAATGTGGTCAGCTCCCTAACGAATCGTGGTGGATCGCGCGTTGCTTCGCTCCCCTAAGTTGTGCGGCCGGCGTCGGCGCCAAACACGCGACAACGTGCTGGTGAAAATGCTCGACGGAAATCGGGGTCGCGGTAATCCCCCGTCCGGGGGAATCAACCGGTGCTGTTTTCAGTGTTCGCCGGCGTATCCGGTGAGCAAGGCGGTCAGGATGTCGGTGAGCTTGGGGCCGACATCAACCACGGCGTGGGCAAGTTCGGGATCGCCCTCGTAGAAACGGCGTAGCTGCGTGCCGGGCGCCGCCATCTGCCACAGTGCACCGGCCATGCCGGTAGCTGTGGCTACCGTGTTGACGGCCTGCGCCCGGCTGAGCGGGAG
>DATFTS010000066.1:0-3321 GCA_035261645.1 Jatrophihabitans sp.
CACTTGGAGTTCGGTGAGGTAGTCGGCGATCGCGTCGCGGTTGCGGGCCAGGACGTCGATGCGCTCGGTCAGCCTGTCGCGCTCGTGTTCGAGTGCCGCCACCGTCTCGGATGTGACGCCTTCGAAAACGATCGGATCACGCGGTGATTCCAGGCAGGGCAGGATTGCGCGGATTGCCTGCGTCGACAGGCCGGCCTTCAGCAGTTCGCGGATCTGCTGGACGCGCCCCAGGGTCGCCTCGCTGTAATCGCGATAGTTGTTGGCTCCACGAGTCGAGGTGATCAAACCCTTCGCCTCATAGAACCGCACCTGTCGCGGAGACGCACCTGCTTGGGCGGCTAGCTCGCCGATACGCACATCCTCACACTACCTGTTGACCTTGACATCAGCGTCAAGGTTTGACCATGTCGCCATGACCGAACTGAACGGAACCGTCAGCCCAACGTTCGAACCTGTCCGCGACGCCCTTGCTGATCAACTGCGAGACGGCGCCGAGGTCGGCCTGTCTATGGTCGTTGATGTCGACGGGCAACAGGTGGTGGACCTGTGGGGCGGGCATCGCGATGCAGCACGCACGCAAGCCTGGCAGCGCGACACGATCACCAACGTATGGTCGATCACGAAGACCGTGACCAGCCTGGCTGCCCTGCTGCTCATCGACTCGGGCGAACTGGACGTCTACGCGCCTGTCGCCCGCTACTGGCCCGAGTTCGCAGCAAACGACAAGCAGCATCTCGAGGTGCGGCATCTGCTGTCACACACCTCGGGCGTGTCCGGACTGGATCACCCCGCGCGACTTGAGGACCTTTACGACGTGCGCGCCGCAGCCGCGCGAATGGCGTCCCAAAGGCCCTGGTGGGAGCCCGGCACGGCGTCGGGCTACCACGTCCTCAACTACGGCCATCTGGTCGGCGAACTGGTCCACCGACTGACCGGCTTGCCGCTGCGCGACTTCGTGCACCAGCACCTCGCCGAGCCTCTCGGCGCTGACTTCCAGATCGGGCTGCGCGACGCCGACCTCGCCCGGGTCGCCGACGTCATCGCGCCGCCGCTCGACTTCGATCCCTCTGCACTTGGTCACGACACCCCCGCATACAAGACCTTCACCGGTCCTTCCTTCAGCGCTGGTGCGGCTAACACCCCGGCCTGGCGCAGAGCCGACCTGGGTGCGGCCAACGGGCACGGGAACGCACTGGCGATCGCCAAGATTCTCTCCCCCATCGCACGCGGAGGCACCACCGTCCGCGGTCAACTCCTCAAGCCCGACACCATCGGGCTGATCTTCGACGAGCAGTCCAACGGCACAGACCTCGTTAACGGACTGCATCTGCGATGGGGCATCGGATACGCACTGCCAGACCGACGCACCCTGCCCTGGATCCCCGACGGCCGCATCGCCTTCTGGGGCGGCTGGGGCGGCTCGATGGCCATCATGGACCTCGACCGGCGCATGACGATCAGCTACGTCATGAACAACATGGGACCTGACATCCTTGGTTCACGGCGGGCCGCGGCCTACACCGCTGCCATCTACCAGGCTTTCGGTGCCAGCAATCTGCCCTGACCAAAGTTGGCCACGACCGGTCTGCTGCGGTCAGAGCGGTCGCCCCTTCCGTCGCGGCGACGATGGCCGACGACAGTTGCAGGCCGACCCGCGAGATAAGTCGGCGACTTCGAGCATCTCCAGGGTGGTGCCTGCGGGCGCCCTTGGCACGCGCCGGCGAGATGGTCGCGTTCAGGAGCCGGTCGCGGGTCGGCGCAGGCCAAGTCCGCCAGCATTATGCAGATCAGTCTACATCGTGCTACGTTCGGCCCATTCGCTGGACCGATCGATCTACCTAGGAGGTAGCATGACCGTCCCACCCGCCACTCCATCGATCCCGACGACGACGCGCGCCGCTGTGATCAACGGCTACGGCGGCCCAGAGCAGCTGGTACTCGCCGAGGTGCCGATTCCCGGGCTGACCGACACACAGGTACTGCTCGACGTCTCAGCCGTCGCCGTGAACCCGGTCGACCTCACCACCCGGGCCGGCGTCTCCATCCCGGAGAAGGACGCCCGGTTCCCGATGGTGCTCGGCTGGGATGTCGCGGGCACAGTGCTGGCCATCGGGGCTGCCGTCACCGATCTGGAACTCGGCGACCGCGTCGCAGCTATGGTCTTCCAACCGATCGACCAGCGCGGCACCTACGCGAAGTACCTCACCCTCGACGCCAGCCTGCTTGCGAAGGTCCCCGACGAGCTGACACTTCAACAAGCCGCGACCGTGCCACTGGTCTCGCTGACCGCGTCGCAGCTGCTCGATGAGGTGACGGCCGACGGCGCCAAGACGCTGCTCGTCACGGGTCCACTCGGCGCGGTCGGTCGACACGTCGTAGCACTCGCAGCAAGGGCCGGCCTCGAGGTGATCGGCGCTGCCGCTGCCGAACGTGCCGACGATCTACGCACGCTCGGTGCCGCATTGACCGTCGACCGCAGCAATTTCACTGACGCGGTCCGTGAGCGCTACCCCGATGGCGTTGACGCCGCGATCGACCTGGTTGGCGGGTCCGCGTCGCACGCCGCATTCGGTGTGGTCCGCGACGGAGGCCGCTACGCCACCGCCGTTCCGCCGTACGTCGATGCGTCCGGCCGTTTCGAGCCCGAACGCGAGGTCACCATCCACGTGCTCACTGTCGCGCCGGATACCGATCGGCTCACCGACCTCCTCGCGCTTGCTGCCCAGGGCGTGCTCGGTACTGCCGTCGAGCACACATACCCCCTCGCCGACGCCGCCGATGCCCACCGTCGCCAGATCGCCGGCGGACTCAGGGGCCGCGTTGTCCTCATCCCGTGATCGGATCGACGCCGCGAGCTAGAGGCCGCGCAGTTGTCGCGCGGCGGGGTCTCCTCGCAAGCGCAGTAACCGCTGCGGCTGCGTCGACACTCGTAGCCTGTGGCGGCGGTGCGTGTTCAACAGCGCCGACACCAGCCGACGGCGACGGTACCCACCTAGGCACCGTCGGCCTGGCGATCGTCGGCATCATCACCGCCGACATCAACCGGTCCCTACGGTTCTACAAGCACCTCGGGCTCGACGTACCCGCGGACGCGGCCGGCGACAGCTACCGGCTGCGCACAGCTGACGGCCATGTCTTGTTCTGGGAATCGCAGGCAGCGATCCACGCGTTCGATCCCGGATGGTCACCGCCGCCGCCGGGCGATCGCCGCGTCGTCCTCGAGTTCGGGTTCTCCAACCCTGCCAACCTCGAAGCGACGTACCGGAGGTTGATCGGAAACGGGGCGCCGAGCCACCTCGCGCCGTTCGACCAGGGTGGTGG
>DATFTS010000067.1:0-2013 GCA_035261645.1 Jatrophihabitans sp.
CCTTAAAAGGGTTCCAGTGTCGGTTCGAATCCGACCGGGGGTACTCACTCGGCCCGCGCGGGCGCTGCGCTGAGGCTACTAATCCAGGGCTCTACGTGGTACGCAAGAAGAACACGTTCTAGTGAAAGGGGCGGTGGTGCGGCCGCAACTCGGCGCCACGTTGGTGCGCGCGCCGGCGGTGATCGTCGTCGCTGTCGTCCTGGTCGCCGCCTGCGCGACCTGGATCGGCGTGTCCGCCGTCGCGGCGATCGATCACGCCGCCGGCCGGAGTCCGGTAGAGATGATCAGCGCGGTGCCGGCGACGTACCGGCCAGTGGCGCAGCCAGTGCCAGCGGCGCAAGCCGTACCCAAGCGCATGGGGCAGTGGACTCCGCAACGCGGCATCGTCATCGCCCGGCGGGCGCTGCACTGGCTGAACTGGCCGTACAGCTTCGGCGCGGGCGGCCCGGCCGGACCGTCATACGGGCACGCCGTCGACCACGATTCACGCAACGACGGCAAGGTGTACGGCTTCGACTGCTCCGGCCTGGTGATGTACGCGCTCGCTGCGTGGCACGCGCTCGATCACAGCGCGGCCGCGCAGTACACCGAGGCGGGCTCGTTCCATCCCGCGATGAACACGCTGCAACCCGGCGACCTCATCTTCTGGAGCAAGGACGGCACGGTGAACGGCATCGGCCACGTCGCGGTCTACATCGGCAACGGTGACGTCGTGCAGGCCCCGCACAGCGGCGACGTCGTGCGCGTGACCCCGATCTACGAGGTGGAGTCGGGGACGATGGGCGCGACGCGTCCACTCACCTGAGCCTCGCTAGCCTGACCGGATGAATCAGGACGCCGACCTGGTCGTCATCGGTTCACGAGTCTGGGTCGGCGACGGCACTAGCACTGACGCGCTCGCGGTGCGTGGAGCAAATGTCGTCGCGCACGGTGCCGCCGCACGGGACATGATCGGCGCGCGCACCCGGGTGCTCGACCGTGCCGGCGCGCTGGTCGTCCCCGGCTTCCAGGACGCGCACGTCCACGCGCCGCAGGCGGGTCACAATCTCGACAACGTCGACCTGCGTGACCTGACCGGCAGGCACGCGTACCTCGAGCACATCGCCCGCTACGTCGCCGAACATCCCGCAGCCGAGTGGATCGTCGGCGGTGGGTGGTCGATGGAACACTTTCCCAAAGGCACTCCGCGCCGCGAGGATCTCGACGCGGTCACCGGCGGCAAGCCGGCGTTCCTCTTCAACCGGGACGTGCACGGCGCATGGGTCAACAGCGCCGCGCTCGCCCGTGCAGGCATCGACGCGACCACGCCGGATCCACCCGACGGACGATATGAGCGCGACGCGGACGGAACGCCGGTCGGCATGCTGCACGAGGGCGCCGCCTACACGTTCGAGAGCGCGTGGGTGCCTGCCCCGACACACAGCGAGTGGGAACGCGCCATTCTCTGCGCGCAGGATCACTTGCACTCGCTGGGCATCACGTCCTGGCAGGACGCCTGGGTCACGCCGGCAACGCTCGCCGCCTACCGCGGGCTCGCGCACGACCGGCGGCTCACCGCACGCGTCGTCGGCGCGCTGTGGTGGGACCGGCACCGCCACCTCGAACAGATCGACGAGTTGCGCGAGCAGCGCGAGCAAGGCGCGCCCGGCTTCCACCCCACGACCGTGAAGATCATGGTCGACGGGATCGTCGAGAACCAGACCGCGGGCATGCTCGAGCCGTTCTGCGACGGATGCGGCGGCGTCACCGACAACCACGGCCTGATGTACGTCGACCGCGACGTCCTGCTCCCTGCCGTCACAGAACTCGACCGGCTGGGCTTCCAAGTGCACATGCACGCGATTGGCGACCGCGCGATCCGCACAGCACTCGACGCAGTGGCCGCGGCCCGCGCGGCCAACGGCCCGTCCGACAACCGCCATCACATCGCACACGTGCAGGTCGTTCAGCCCCAGGACGTCGGCCGCTTCGCCGAACTCGGCGTGATCGCCAACTGCCAGACCTACTGGGCCC
>DATFTS010000068.1:0-7861 GCA_035261645.1 Jatrophihabitans sp.
TCGCCTACCGGCGCCCGGCACTGCAGCGCTTGGGCGGCTTCGACGAACGCTTCCGCCGGGCGTTCCGCGAGGACGCCGACATCGCGCTGCGTGCGCTTGACGCCGGCTACTCGATCAACGAAGGGCAGCGCCGCACGCTGCACCCGGTGCGGCCCGCACCCTGGTGGGCGAGCGTTGCCGCGCAGCGCGGGAACGCCGACGACGCGCTGATGCGCGCACTGCACGGGCCGACATGGCACGACCGCGCCGCCGCACCGGTCGGACGCCGGAACCGGCACCTTGCCGTGACCGCCATCGGCATCGGCGCGCTCGCCGCAGCGGTGGGCGGGCGGAACCGCCTTGCCGCGCGGGCCGCACTCTCATGGGGCGCCGGCACCGCCGAGTTCGCACGTACCCGCATCGCCCCCGGCCCGCGGGACCTGCGCGAGATCGCAACGATGCTCGCGACGAGCATCGCGATCCCACCCGTCGCCACCTGGCACTGGATACGTGGCCTCGCGCAACACCGCCGCGCGCGCCCGTGGCAACCTCAGGTCGAGGCCGTACTTTTCGATCGCGACGGCACGCTGGTGCACGACGTGCGCCACAACGGCGAGCCGGATCGCGTCCAGCCCGTCCCCGACGCTGTGGCCGCGCTGGATCGGTTGCGCCGGGCCGGCATCAAGCTCGGCGTGATCACCAACCAGTCGGGTGTTGCGCGTGGGCAGCTCACGTTGCCGCAGGTGCGGGCGGTGAACGCTCGCGTCGATGAACTGCTCGGCCCGTTCGGCGACTGGCAAGTCTGTCCACATGGCCCGGACGAGGGATGCGACTGTCGCAAGCCGCGGCCTGGGATGGTCGTCGCGGCAGCGGCAGCACTTGGCGTGGACGTGACGAACTGCGTCGTCGTGGGTGACACCGGAGCCGACGTCGCCGCCGCGCTCGCTGCCGGGGCCCGCGCGGTGCTGGTCCCCAACCGCGCCACACTGCGTGCCGAGATAGACGCCGCGCCCGCGGTTTACCCACGACTCGGCGATGCAGTGGACGCCCTGCTCTCGCGGCCGGAGGTGCGGTCGTGAAGCCGCACGTGCTCGTCGCGCGCATGGACAGCCTGGGTGACGTGCTCGTGTGCGGTCCGGCGATCCGGGCCGTCGCGCACGGTGCCCGGTTGGTGTCGGTGCTCGCCGGCCCGCTGGGAGCGCCCGCCGCGCGGCTGCTGCCAGGCGTCGACGACGTGATCAGCTGGCCTTGTCCCTGGATCGCGGCCGATCCGCCGGCTGTGGAGCCGCGCGAGATCAACCAGTTGGTCAACAGGCTCGCTGCCGCCCGAGTGGACGAGGCGATCATTCTGACCTCGTTCCACCAATCCGCGCTCCCGACTGCGCTGCTGCTGCGGATGGCCGGCGTCGACCGGATCACCGCGATCAGCGAGGACTACCCGGGCAGCCTGCTCGACGTTCGCGTCCAACCGCCCGGCGACGCACCGGAGCCGGAGCGCATGCTCGCCGTCGCCCGGGCGGCCGGTTACGAACTGCCACCGGGAGATGACGGGCTGCTGGCCCTCACCGAGCACCTGCCGCCGCCGGCCGGCTTGCCACACTCGCCCTACGTCGTCGTGCATCCGGGTGCCGCCGCGCCGGCGCGGACCTATCCCGAAGCAAGGTGGTGCGAGCTGGTCGCGCTGCTCACCGGACAGGGCCGGCACGTCCTGATCACCGGTTCGCACGGTGAAGCGCCGCTGACTGCGCGGGTGGCCGGCGCAGCCGTCCCGCCCGGACACGCTCGCGACTGCGGTGGCTTGTTCGACGTTCCCGCGCTGGCCGCGGCGCTGCGTGGCGCGAGCGTGGTCGTCGCCGGCAACACCGGCCCGGCGCACTTGGCTGCAGCCGTCGGCACACCCGTCGTGTCGCTGTTCGCGCCCGTCGTCCCGGCTGCACGGTGGGCGCCGTACGGCGTTGCGGTTGCGCTGCTCGGTGATCAGCTCGCCGACTGCCGCGATTCGCGTGCGCGCGAGTGTCCGGTGGCAGGCCATCCGTGCCTGAGTTCGGTGTCGCCGGCAGCAGTCGCCGCTGCCATCGATGAGGTCGGGGCCGAGTGCGAGGCGGTGCCGGCATGAGGATCCTGCTCTGGCACGTGCACGGCAGTTGGACGACCGCGTTCGTCCAGGGTGCGCACGAGTACCTCATCCCGGTGCTGCCGGATCGCGGCCCCGACGGCCGCGGCCGCGCTCGCACGTGGCAGTGGCCGGCGTCGGTCGTCGAGCTGTCTCCGCGCCAGCTCCGCGACGCCGACATCGACGTCGTCGTCGTCCAGCGTCCGCGCGAGCTGGAACTGCTGCACTCGTGGACGGGCCGCACGGCCGGCGCGGACCTGCCCGCCGTCTTCGTCGAACACAACGCGCCGGAGCCGCATCCGGTACTCAGCCGCCACCCGCTCGCTGATCGCAGCGACATCCCGCTCGTGCACGTGACCCACTTCAACGAGCTCTACTGGGACAACGGCAAGGCCGCCACGACCGTGATCGAGCACGGCGTCGTCGACCCAGGGGAGCGGTACACCGGCGAACTCGCCGCCGCCGCGGTGGTCGTCAACGAGCCGATGCGGCGCGGACGGATGGTCGGCACGGATCTCCTCTGGCGCCTCGCCGCTGAGGCGCCGGTGCACCTGTTCGGCATGGGCTGTGACCTCTCAATGGACCTTTCGATTGCCGGCGTGACCGGGTACGGCGACGTGCCCCAGCGCGCGATGCACGAGCAGTTGGCGCGCCGACGGGTGTACCTCCACCTGACCCGTTGGACCTCGCTCGGGCTCTCGCTCATCGAGGCGATGCAGCTGGGCATGCCGGTCGTGGCGCTGGCCGCAACCGAAGCCGTCGAAACGGTGCCCGATGGCGCCGGGGTGGTTTCGACCGACCCGCGACGACTCGTGCGCGCCATGCGCGATTACCTGAACGACTTCGAGGCCGCCCGGATGGCTGGCAAGTCGGCGCGTGCCTACGCCCTGCGGCGGTACGGCCTTGCGCGCTTCCTTGCCGACTGGGACCGCCTGCTCGAGGAGGTGACGGCGTAATGAAAGTTGCCATGCTGTCCGAGCACGCCAGCCCACTCGCCGTCGTCGGCGGGGTGGACGCCGGCGGGCAGAACGTGCACGTCGCGGCGTTGGCGACGGCGCTCGCGGAGCGCGGCCACGAGGTGGTCGTCTACACCCGCCGGGATGCGCCCGACCTGCCGCAGCGCACCCCGCTGTGCCCCGGTGTGACCGTGGAGCATCTGGCTGCCGGACCTGCCGCTGCGGTGCTGAAGGACGAGCTATTGCCATACCTGCCTGCGCTCGCCGACGAGCTGCGGCTGCGCCTCGAGAACGACCCGCCGGCTGTCTTGCACGCGCATTTCTGGATGAGCGGCGTCGCTGCGCAGTGGGCAAGCAGTGACCTCGAGGTGCCGGTAGTGCAGACCTTTCACGCGCTGGGCACCGTTAAGCGCCGATTCCAGGGCCGCGCGGACAGCAGCCCGGAGAGCCGGATCGCGAGCGAGCGACGGGTTGCGCGCAGTGCGGCTCGAGTGATCGCATCCTGCACCGACGAGCTGCGTGAACTCGTCAGCATGGGCACACCGCGTGAGCGCATCGACGTGATCCCGTCCGGCGTCGACAACAGGCACTTCACTCCAGATGGCCCCCGGGCCGAACGTGGCCGGCTGCACCGGTTGCTCGCCCTCGGCAGGCTGGTGCCGCGCAAGGGGATCGACGACGCGATCTCGGTCCTGCGCTGGCTGCCGGACACCGAGCTCGTCGTCGCAGGCGGACCCGATGCAACTGCGTTGCGTGACGACCCCGAGGCAGTCCGGCTCAAGGAGTGGGCAGAGCAACAAGGCGTCGCCGAACGTGTTCGCTTCATCGGTCGCGTGCCGCATGCCGACCTGCCCGAGCAGATCCGCGCCGCCGACCTGGTGGTGTGCCTGCCGTGGTACGAGCCGTTCGGCATCGTCCCACTCGAAGCGATGGCGTGCGGGGTACCCGTGATCGGCTCGGCCGTCGGTGGCCTGCTGGACACGGTGATCGACGGCGTGACCGGGATGCTGCTGCCGCCGCGCAGACCGCAGCTTGCCGCGGCCGCCGTCCGGGACCTCCTCGACGACGACGAGCGGCGTGCCAGGTTCGGCGCGGCGGGTGCCCGTCGCGTCGCCGCACAGTACGACTGGAGCCGCGTCGCGCAGTGCACCGAACGCAGCTACCTCCGCGCGGCGGCACAGCGGAGCCGCCGGCCGGTGCTGCTACGTACAGCGCCTCGGAAGGAGAGTGTCGGATGAACCGCCATCTGCTTGACCCGCACATCCGCGACCTCGTCACCGCGTTGCAGAACGGTCCCGAGCTGGCCGCGGTGGCGACGCGATGGGGTGAACAGCTCGCCGAGCTGCTCGGCTCCGGCGCCCGCTTGCTCGCTGCCGGGAACGGCGGCAGCGCAGCGCAGGCCCAGCACTTGACCGCTGAGCTGGTCGGCCGCTACGACGGCGATCGGCCTGCGTTCTCGGCGATCGCACTGCACGCCGAGACCTCGTCGATGACCGCGATCTTGAACGACTACGGCGGCAACGAGGTCTTCGCGCGCCAGATCGAGGCGCATGGCCGGCCGGGCGACGTCTGCCTGCTGATGTCGACATCAGGCAAGAGCCCGAATCTCGTCACGGCGGCGTGTCGGGCACGCGCAGCCGGGCTCGTGGTGTGGGCGATGACCGGCGCACGTCCCAACCCGCTCGCGCAACTCAGCGACGACCAGCTCTGTGTGGAAGCGCAGCGGATGTGCACGGTGCAGGAGGTGCATCTGGTCGCGATCCATCTCATCTGTGAGGCGATGGACGCTGCGTTGACCCGGCCTTCGCTGAAGGTGGCCGTGCGATGAGCGAACCGATCGTGGTGATCGGCGATGTGCTGCTCGATGTGGATGTGGAGGCCCGGGCCGAGCGGCTGATGCCAGAGGCGCCGGTACCGGTGCTGGAGGAGCATGGCCGCACCTACCGCGCGGGCGGCGCTGCGCTCGCGGCGACCTTGCTGGCCCGTTCGAGCGCGCGCCCCGTGCTGCTCGTAGCTGGCCTGCCCGACGGCGACGCAGCGGCTCGGGTCCGGGAGCTCCTCCCGGCCGCGGTCACCGTGCTGCGGGTGCCGAGCCATGGCGAGGTGCCGGTCAAAACCCGGCTGCGGGCCGGCGGCCAGACGGTCGCCCGGCTCGACATGCGCGGCGCGCCGCTGCGGTACGAAGCGCTACCCACCGAGTGCCGGGACGCGGTGCATGAGGCTGCGGCGGTGCTCGTCTCCGACTACGGAGGCGGCGCGACGCACACGCCGTCGTTGCGTGAGGCGCTGCAGGCGCGCGCCACTCGCCGGCCGACGGTGTGGGACCCGCACCCACGCGGCGGAGCGCCCGTGCCAGGCGCGAGCCTGGTAACTCCCAACGCCCGCGAAGCCGCAGCAGCCTCGGGTACGGCCGGCGACGCCATCGGTGCCCGGCGCCAACAGGCCGAGCGGCTGCGGCGGCGGTGGTCGGCGCGCGCGGTGGCGATCACTTTAGGCGCTGACGGAGCACTGCTCTCCTACGGCGACGGCGCGGTCGAGCTGTTCCCGACCCGGCCGCGCCACGGCGGGGACACGTGTGGCGCAGGCGACTGTTTCGCGGCGGCGGCGGTAGCGGCGATGGCAGAGCAGGCGCTGCCGAGCGAGGCGGTCGCCGCGGCAGTCGAGGCCGCGTCGCGGTTCGTCGCGGCCGGTGGTGCCGCAGCCATGGATCGTGCTTGCGATGCGCCGATGCCTGCATCGCGAACCGCGGCGGCCGTGGTGGCCGACGTCCGCACGCGCGGTGGAACAGTCGTCGCGACCGGTGGCTGCTTCGACCTGCTGCACGCCGGTCATGTAGCGACGCTGGCAGCCGCGCGCTCGCTGGGTGACTGCCTCGTCGTGTGCATCAACTCCGACGACTCAGTGCGCCGGCTGAAGGGCATCTCGCGGCCGCTGCAGAGCGCCACCGACCGGGCCAGAGTGCTCTCGTCGCTCCGCGATGTCGACGCCGTGCTCGTCTTCGACGAGGACACACCCGAACACGCACTGCGGACCTTGCGCCCGGACATCTGGGTGAAGGGCGGCGACTACGCGGGCGGCGAACTGCCCGAAGCGAGTCTGGTGCGGTCATGGGGCGGCGAGGTCGTCACCGTGCCCTACCTGGCCGGACGCTCCACGTCACAGCTCGTTGATCTGGCGCGACAATGACCCGGCCGATCGCGTTGGTCTTGCGCGCCCTCGGCCTGGGCGACTTCTTCACCGGCCTGCCCGCGCTCGCACTGCTGCGAGCAGCCCTCCCCGATCACCACGTCGTGCTGGCAGCGCCGCGGATCTACGCCCCACTCGCAACGCTGTCGGGCAGCGTCGACGAGGTCGTGGCAGGGCACGAACTCGCGCCGCTAACCGACGCCCCCCGGCATCCCGAGCTTGCCGTCGATCTGCACGGCAACGGCCCGGCCAGCCGCCAACTGCTTCTTGATCGAGACCCGGCGCGGCTTGTCGCCTCCAATTGGCACGGGGTGCATTGGCGAGCGGACGAGCACGAGGTGACACGGTGGTGCCGGCTCGTCGTCGAGGGGCTTGAGCTCCCGGCCACGACGCGTCACCCGAGCGTGGTCGGCGCACTACCGGTGCCTGACGGTGTTGCGGTGCCGAGCGGGCTGACGCTGCTGCACGTCGGCGCGAAGTCCGGTGCTCGGCGTTGGCCCGCGCAGCGATTCGTTGAAGTGGCGATCGTGCTACGCAACGCGGGCCACGACGTGGCGATCACCGCGGGCACTGACGAGGTAGCGCTGGCAAACGGCATCGCGAGCTCGGCGGATGTGCCGGTCATGGACGGGCTGAGCCTGCCGCAGCTTTGCGCACTGATCGCGCACGCGCGGCTGCTCGTGTGCGGCGACACCGGCGTCGCCCACGTCGCGACCAACTACGCGACCCCGTCGGTCGTGCTGTTCGGCCCGGTGCCGCCTGACGTGTGGGGCCCGCCCCGCACGTCCCGCCATCAAGTGCTCTGGCACGGAACGGGCGATGGCAACCCGCATGGGCGCCAGCCCGATCCCGCGCTGCTCAAGATCACGGTGAGTGAGGTGTTGGCCGCGATTGAGCGTGCCGAGCAAGCGGCTTCCGGGTTCCAGTGGTTCCGCAGAGGTAATGCAGAGGAAGTGCCGCAATCATCGGCTCGGTGATCCGCGACCTGCTGCTGCCCGCTGAGTCCGCGGCTGACCCGGGCGTCACCGGCAACAGCCGATTGACGGCGTCCACCGGCGTCGTACTCACCGTTTTATTGGTGATCGAGGGTTTCACGATTCTCGATGTGCGCGGCTACATCACCCTGCACACAGTCATCGGCCTGCTGCTCGTAGGCCCGCTCGTATTGAAGTGCGCCACGACGATGTATCGCTTTGCGCGGTACTACCGTGGCGCGCCCGCGTACGTCGGGCGCGGCGCGCCGCCTCTGCTGCTGCGCGCGCTCGGGCCGCTGGTTGTCCTGAGCAGTCTCGCCGTTCTCGGCAGCGGCGTTGCGCTGATCGCGGTGCATGGGCGCGACGGTGGTTGGCTGACGCTGCACAAGGCGAGCTTCATCGTGTGGATCGTGGTCACCGGCGTGCACTTTCTCGGGCATCTGTTCGAGGCAGTTCTGGGTACAGCGCGCGATCTCAGCCGGAACGCCGCGCCGGCGGTGCGTGGGCGGGCGATCAGGCTCTCGAGCGTTGCGCTGTCGCTCGCCGTGGGCGTCGCGCTGGCTGCCGCCTTCACTCCCAGCGCGTCGTCGTGGCACATGAACCACAACGACCAAGGCCATTTCAGAGACCACTGAAACCGCTCAGTAGCTGTC
>DATFTS010000069.1:0-6496 GCA_035261645.1 Jatrophihabitans sp.
CGGTCGTCACCGGCGTCGCCCCGAACCCTAGGTCGATGACCAGCGGGTCGGCCGCCCGCCTCAGGAGGTCGCCGAGCCGGGCACAGATCCAGTTGTCCATGCGCCGCAGCCGGTTCGGGTTGGTGGTGCCTCGGGTGGGCAGCCCAAGTGCGCGTGCGCGTCCGGCCGCAAGGCGCGGACCGGCCTTCCGCCGCGGCTCTGACACGGCCCCAAGGTAGCCTCCGAACGTGCCGGAGAACCTCGCCGACCTCACCACCCTGCGGCTGGGCGGACCGGCGAAGCGGGTGGTGAGCGCAACAACCACTGACCAACTCGTCGAGCTCGTCCGGGACGCCGACCGTGCGGGCGAGCCGGTCCTCGTCGTGGGTGGCGGCAGCAATCTCGTCGTCTCGGACCAGGGCTGGGCCGGCGTGGTCGTGCAGATCCGGTCCGAGCGCATCGACGTCCGGACCTTGGACAACTCGGTCACCGTCGTTGCGGACGCCGGCGTCGTGTGGGACGACCTGGTCGCGATGTCCGTCGACCGGCAGTGGTCCGGGCTGGCAGCGATGTCCGGCATTCCGGGACGGGCCGGCGCCACGCCGATCCAGAACGTCGGCGCCTACGGCAGCGAGGTCGCCGAGGTGCTAGTCGGCGTGAAGGTCCTCGACCGGCAGACCGGCGAAGTGCAGACGTGGCCGCCCGAGAGGTGTGGGTTCGGGTTTCGCACCAGCGCCTTCAAGCACACCGACCGATACGTCGTTCTCGAGGTGGCGTTCGAGCTGGTGCGCTCGCCGGACGCGCCCCCGATACGCTACCTGGAGCTCGCCCGCCGGCTTGGCGTCGATCCCGGCGGAGCAGCGCCGTCGAAGGACGTCCGTGAGGTCGTGCTGGAGCTCAGGCGGAGTAAGGGTATGGTGCTGAATTCGCACGACCACGACACCTGGAGTGCCGGCTCCTTCTTCGTCAACCCTTTCGTGGCGGCTGAGCTCGTTCCACCGGGCTGCCCCCACTGGGAAGTGGACGGCCGGCTGAAGCTGCCCGCGGGATGGCTGATCGAGAACGCCGGCTTCGGCAAGGGGTACGGGCTGCAGCGCGGACGCGGCACGGTGGCGGTGTCGACCAAGCACTCGCTGGCGCTCACCAACCGCGGTGGCGCCACGACCGCCGAGCTGCTCGACCTCGCGCGCGAGATCCGCGACGGCGTCGAGGCGCGGTTCGGCATCCGGCTGCGGCCGGAAGCGCATCTGGTCGGCGTCGAGCTCTAGCGCTCGCCGATCGGCTGCCGCGCCACCTTGTGCGGTGCCGCCTGAGCCAGGGGCTTGACCACCAGCAGGTCGATGTTGACGTGCGGTGGCCGGGTCGCGACGAAGGCGATGCAGTCGGCGATGTCTTCAGCGATCAGCGGATGCTCCACGCCCTCGTACACCTTGTCGGCGGCGGCCTGATTGCCACGCACGCGGACGAGGGCGAACTCCTCGGTGTGCACCATCCCCGGCGCCACCTCGCTCACCCGGACCGGCCGGCCGTTGAGCTCCAGCCGAAGCGTTTCAACCACGGCAGCGGCCGCGTGCTTGGCCGCCGTGTACCCGGCGCCGCCCTCGTAGACGAGATGCCCGGCGATCGAGCCGGTGACGATCACGTGGCCGCCGCCGTTTCGCTCGAGCGCCGGCAGCAGTGCCTGGGTCACCCGCAGCACACCGAGCACGTTGGTCTCGTACATCTGCTGCCAGTCCGCCGGGTCGGCACGCTCGATCGGCTCGACACCGATCGCGCCCCCGGCGTTGTTGACCAGCAGCGCCACGTCGTCCAGTTCGGCGGCAAGAGCCGCGACCGACTCAGCTGATGTCACGTCGAGTGTGGCCGCCCGCAAGCCAGGGATCTCGGTCGCCAGCGCGTCCAGCCGCTCCCGGCGTCTGGCCGCAGCGACGACCTCGTAACCCTCCGCGGCGAGCCGGCGTGCGGTTGCCGCACCGATCCCGCTACTGGCTCCAGTGACCACCGCAACGCCGCGTGACATGCCTCGATTCTCCGGCATGGCGGTTGCGAGATGATCCCCGCGGGCATGAATGCGGAAGTACCGGTGTTGGGCTTGCGGATCGGCGAGATGTTGGAAGGGGTGCTGGTGCAGCCGAACGAACGCGATCCGCGGCGCGTCGCGATGCTCAGCGTCCACACATCTCCACTCGATTCGCCCGGTGGTGGCGACGCCGGCGGCATGAACGTCTACATCGTCGAGACCGCAAAGCGCCTGGCCGAGCGCGGTGTCGCGGTCGAGATCTTCACCAGGGCGACGTCCAGCGACCAGCCCCCGGTGGTGGGCCTGTGCCCTGGGGTGCACGTGCGGCACGTGACCGCCGGCCCGTTCGAGGGGCTCGCCAAGGAGGACCTCCCCGCGCAGCTGTGCGCCTTCACAGCGGGCGTCATGCGCGCCGAGGTGCGCCAGGAGCCGGGTTGGTACGACGTCATCCACTCCCACTACTGGCTCTCCGGCCAGGTCGGCTGGCTCGCCCGCGAGCGGTGGGGCGTGCCGCTCGTGCACTCCGCGCACACCCTCGCCCGCGTGAAGAACGCGCTGCTGGCCGAGGGGGACAACCCCGAGCCGCTCGCCCGGGTGATCGGCGAGGAACAGGTGGTGGCCGAAGCCGACCGGCTGATCGCTTCGACCGAGGAGGAGGCGCGCGACCTCGTCCGGCTCTACCGAGCCGACACTGCTGCCGTGCGTACGGTCGCGCCCGGCGTCGACCTCGAGACGTTCACCCCGGGGTCGGTCCGTTCCGCGCGCCGACGGCTCGGGTTGCGCGAGGACGCGTTCACGCTGCTGTTCGTCGGACGGATCCAGCCGTTGAAAGCGCCGGATGTCCTGTTGCGGGCGGCCGCCCACCTGGCCGAGGACCCCGCGCTCGCCGGCCGGCTGCAGGTGGTGATCCTGGGTGCGCCGAGCGGCTCGGGTCTCGCGCGACCGCACCATCTGGAGTCGTTGCGCGCGGAGTTGGAGCTCGACGACGTCGTCCAGTTCCGCCCGCCCGCAGCCCGGGGTGTCGTGGCCGATTACTACCGTGCCGCGGACATCACCGTCGTCCCCAGCTACAACGAGTCGTTCGGCTTGGTCGCTCTGGAGTCGCAAGCATGCGGCACGCCCGTCGTGGCCGCCGCGGTCGGCGGGCTGCCCACGGCTGTCGCCGACGACGTCTCGGGCGTGCTGGTGGACGGGCACGAGCCGCAGCACTGGGCAAAGGTGATCGGCGACCTGCTACGCACGCCGCGACTGCAGGCCCGGCTCGCCGCGGGGGCGCGGGGGCACGCCGAGCAGTTCTCCTGGGACCGCACCGCCGACGGGTTGCTCGTGGCCTACCGCGAGGCGATGGCCGAGCTTCGCACTCGCACGGTGGCGTAACGGTGAGCGTGGCGGAGACGATCGAGGCGGCGCTGGCCGACGCGGATCTCGAGTGGCAGCGGCTCGACGACGCCACCTTCGCGGTGGCGCTGCCGGGTGAGAAGAGGCTCAAGACCGCCTGCATCCTGACCGTCGGCGCTCATGCACTTGAGATCGAAGCCTTCGTCCTGCGCGCTCCTGAGGAGAACCGCGAACAGGTCTATGCCTGGCTGCTGCAGCGAAACGCCCGCATGTACGCGGTGTCGTGGGCGATCGACAGCACCGGCGACGTCTACCTGGTCGGCCGGGTGCCGCTGAACGCAGTCACCGCGGACGAGCTCGACCGCATCCTCGGCAGCGTCCTCGAATACGCCGACGGCTCGTTCAACCTGCTGCTCGAGATGGGCTTCGGTTCCTCCATTCGCCGGGAGTGGGCGTGGCGGGTGAAGAACAACCAGCCGCTCGCCAACCTCGCCGCGTTCGCTGAGTTTGCGCAACGCCCCGTCGAGTAGCCCGGCGCGGCGCTGGCAGGATGAGCCGCATGGCAACCCTTGTGCTGCTGCGCCACGGCGAGAGCGAGTGGAACCAGAAGAACCTGTTCACCGGATGGGTCGACGTCGGCCTGACGGCGGCCGGCGAGTCGGAGGCTCGTCGTGGTGGCGAACTGCTCATCGACCACGGGTTGCTGCCCGAGGTCGTGCACACCTCGCTGCTTCGCCGCGCGATCCGGACCGCGGAGATCACGCTCGACACCGCCGACCGGCACTGGCTCCCGGTGCGCCGCACGTGGCGACTCAACGAGCGCCACTACGGCGCGTTGCAGGGAAAAAACAAGGCTCAGGTGCGCGACGAGTTCGGCGACGAGCAGTTCATGCTGTGGCGCCGCTCGTACGACACCCCGCCGCCGCCACTGGCTGACGACGACGAGTACAGCCAGGCCGGCGATCCCCGCTACGCCGACCTGCTCGACGCGTTGCCGCGAACGGAGTGCTTGAAGGACGTCGTCGCGCGCATGCTGCCCTACTGGTACGACGGGATCGTTCCCGATCTGCGCCGCTACGGCGTCGTGCTCGTGGCGGCGCACGGCAACTCGCTGCGGGCGCTGATCAAGCATTTGGACGGGCTTTCCGACGAGGACGTCGTCGGGCTCAACGTGCCGACCGGCATCCCGCTGCACTACGACCTGGACGACCGCACGATGCAGCCGACCCGGCCGGCCGATTTTCTGGACCCGGAGGCGGCCGCGGTTGCGATCGAAGCCGTCGCCAACCAGGGCAAGAAGTAGGTGCTGGACTAACGGGCGGGCTAGTGCGGGGCGATCGGGCCGTATCCACTCGAGGCGCTTCCGGGCCGCTCGCCGGTGACGATGAAGATCGTGCGACGGGCAACGGCCACCGCGTGGTCGGCGTAGCGCTCGTAGTAGCGGCCGAGCAGCGTCATGTCGATCGCCGCCTCGGTGCCGTGCGACCACCGTGGCGAGAGCACGATGGTGAACAACTTGCGCCGCAGCGCGTCCATCGAATCGTCCTCGGCCTCGATCGCGTGCGCGAGCGAGATGTCGCGGCCGTCCACGACGTCGGCCACCTTGTGTACCAGCGAGAGCGCAACCTCGCCCATCTGCGCGATGACGTCCTGGGCTTCGCCCGGCACCGCGGCATCCGGGAAGCGCAGCCGGGCAATCTTGGCGACGTGCAGCGCAAGGTCGCCCATGCGCTCGAGGTCTGAGACCAGGTGCATGGTCGCGACGAGAACGCGCAGGTCAGTGGCCACCGGCTGCTGCCGGGCGATCATCTGGAACGCCCGATCTTCGAGATCGGCGCGCAGGGCGTCCACCTTGTCGTCGGCGTCGATCACTCGCTCGGCGCGCAACAGATCGGCATCGAGAAGGGCTCCGGTGGCCTGATCCATCGCAACGGCCACGAGCCGGATCATCTCGACGACGCCGGCGCCTATATCGTCCAGCTCGTCGTGGAACACGTCACGCATGGGCCTGCACGATCCGTTCCCCTCGCGACGTCGCAGTACCGCCGACGTGAACGCGAGCCATCTCGTAAATGAACAGCCCGTGTTTCGGACTCCTCAGCTGCGCTGCTGAGACAGCAATCAAACGTACCATCGAGTAGTGCCGTTCCTGGCGAGCGTTCTCGTGCTCGTTGCCCTCGCCGTCGGTGTGGCGCTCGGCGTCGCGCTCGGCGTCCGTCGCCGACCGGTCGTCGAGCCGGAACTCGCTCCCGAACCCAGCCCGGAGCCGGCCCGGCGCCGCGCACCGGTCCCGCTCGCCTCGCTGGTGGTCGAGGCGCTCGACCACGGCGTGGTCGTCCTCGATCGGGACGAGCGCGCCGTCCTCGTCAACCCGGCCGCGCGGGCCATGGGCATCCTCGACGTGGACACGCTGTCCTTCCCGGCGCTGGTGAACATCGTCCGCAGGTCGATCGAGAGCAGCGAGCACATCACCGCATCGATCGACCTGCCGATGGGACGGCTGGGGCGCGAGCCGATCGCGCTCGCGGTCACCGCCGTGCCGCTGCCGGGGACCGACGACCGCATCACCGGGGTGTGTCTGCTGCTCGCGGACGTCAGCGAGCTGCGCCGCCTCGAGGCCGTGCGGCGCGACTTCGTGGCCAACGTCTCACACGAGCTTAAGACCCCGGTCGGGGCGCTGACGCTGCTCGCCGAGGCGATCCAGGACGCGGCCGACGAGCCGGCCATGGTGGCGCGGTTCGCGTCGCGCATCCAGCAAGAGGGTTCGCGGCTGGCCAAGCTGGTCGGCGAGCTGATGGAGCTGTCCCGCGTACAGGGCGCAGACCCGATGCCCGGCGCGGCCGAGGTGGACGTCCGGTCGGTCCTCGCTGAGGTGATCGAGCGGACGCGCCTCGCCGCTGAGCAGGCTTCCATCACGGTGACCAGCTCGTGCGCGTCGGGGCTGCAGGTGCGCGGCAATGAGGGACAACTCGCCACCGCGGTGGCCAACCTGGTCGACAACGCGATCGCCTACAGCGGCAGCGGCACGCGCGTGGCGGTGTCGGCACGCGCGTCCCGCGACACCGATTCGCGCCCGTGCGTCGACATCGCGGTCACCGACCAGGGCATCGGCATCGCGGAGGCTGAGCGCGATCGCATCTTCGAACGCTTCTACCGGGT
>DATFTS010000070.1:0-20517 GCA_035261645.1 Jatrophihabitans sp.
CATGACGGATTCGCGCGAGCTGGTCGACGACTCGCCCCTCGTTGAGGCGGACTGTCAGCGACGGAAAGCGCAGAACAACGCGGCCATCGATGACGACCTCGTTCTGCCGGTCTGAGTCGTCGAGCCAGGTCTCGACCTCCATGTGGCCGCACCCGTCAATCTCGACCAGCAGGGTGTTGCCGTCAGGCAGCGCGAACTCCGCGTCGAAATAACGCACCTTGCCGTCGCGGTCCCGACGAAGCCCCTGGCGGTGTGGCGGTCCGAGGCCGGCCCGGATCGCGAGCTGTCCAATCTCGATCTCGGCAAGGGTGAGCCCGCCACCGCCGATGTCACCTAGGATGTCGCGCATGATCCGGACGTGCCGGATGGATCCGGCATCGGTCAGCTCAGCTTTCAGCCGGTCCGCGGTCGTAAGACGTTGTTGCACCGCAGCGCACAAGATCGCGCACGCGCGCCGTGGCCAATCGGACCAGGTGGCTGCATCGATCACAGCGCGCGGCAGCGGCGTCCGCGGAGGTCTGCCGCCAAGCGTGATGTCGTCGGCGGAGAAGCGGCGCGACTCGTGGAGTTTGACCCACAGCGGCACGTGCGTGTGCGTGTTGTGCCGAACCAGCACGTGAACCTGATCCGGCTCGAAGCCGCTCAGTCCGGCTGCGGCCGCCGCGGAGAGGCCGGCCAGCGCGGCCGGCTTCGTCGGCAGCAGCACAGCGACCCACTCACGCTGTGCGACGGACAGTGGCGCATTGTCGAGCACGACGACGGTGCGTCCGAACGTCCGCCACCTGTGAGCGTCCACGGCGGCCTTGAGCTGGGACGGCGTCACGCCAGCAGTCGCGAGCTGGCGCCGCGTCACTACCCCGCGCTGTCTGTCGGCAACCCCCGCGAGGCCGGGCAATACCGCGATCAGGTCAGTGCCCTTCGGGTAGGTGCGTTGGATCCTCTGGCGCGTCCACGTCACGCCGCGCAGGGTCTCGTGGACGCACGGCGCCGCGGGGTCGAGCGCAGCGTTCTGTGGACGCCGCGGTCGCCTGTGGATACCGAGTTGTCCGCGATCTCGTCTGGAGTTGTCCGCCCGTCTAGCCGCCTGGACGGCTGGAAGGGCGGACAACTTGCGGGGGTCCGTCGGCTGGAAGGGCGGACAACTTGCCGAGCGGCGGGTGAGAAACTGGCGGCGTGACGACTGTGGACGCGCCGTGACGACTCCCGATCAGGTGGTGGCGCAGTTGGCGCGGCGGGCGTCAGACGCGGCCGACTCCCTGGCCGACGCCTCCGACGAGCAGCTGGCGACCGCCCTCGCCGGCATGGCGGAGCGCCTGACCTCAGCGCGCGACCACCTTGCCGCCGCGAACGACGCGGACGTCGACCGGGCGAACGACGCCGGCATGAGCGCAGCCCTGCTCGACCGCCTCCGGCTCGGCACCGACCGCCTGGACGAGCTCGCCAAGAATCTCCGGCTGCTGGCCGACACGCCCCCGATGGTGCGCGAGGTTCCGATCCGCACGCTGCCCGGCGACCTGCAGCTCGTCGAGCGGCGCCGCCCGGTCGGCGTCATCGGCGTCAACTACGAGGCCCGCCCGAACGTCACGATCGACGTCGCGTCCCAGCTGGTGAAGTCGCGCAACGCAGGAGTCCTGCGCACTGGCTCGGCGGCCATCGGCTCGGCCCGCGCTCTCCACGAGCACGTCATTGCCCCGGCGCTTCAGGACGCGGGCATCGACGCGGACGTCATCCAGGTAATTGCCAGTCCGGGCCACGAGTTTGCCGACGCGCTGGTGCGCCAGCCGGAGCTGATCCGGCTGGTCATCCTGCGCGGTAGCGGCGCGACGACGAAGGCACTCGGGCAGGAGGCCGCCCGCCATGGCGTGCGCACGCTCGCGCACGCAGAGGGCGGCGGCGTCCTGTACGTCGACGCGGCCGCCGACCCGGACACCGTTGCGAGGCTGGTCCGCGAGGGCACCGACCGGCTCGGCGTCTGCAACCGGGTGAACCTCGTCCTCGTCGCCGAATCCGTCGCCGATGAACTGGAGCCGGTCATCCGAGTCCAGCTGGACGAGCGTGGCATCGCCGTCGACACCGCGCCGCTAGCCCACCCGATCGGTCACGAGTGGGCACTGGACGACGGTCACGAAGCCACCGTCACCCTGCTGCGCGTCAAGGACGAACTGGAAGCAGCGCGGATCGCGAACACCGAGACGTCCGGCCTTGCTGCGACGATCGTCACTGAGGACGCCGGCACCGCACGCCGGTTCCTCGACCGCTATCACGGCACCGGCGCCTTCTGGAACGCGACGACCCGGCTGCTGGACGGGTTCAAGCTGCTCGCAGTGCCGGAGACGGGCATCAACGTCGACCACATGCCGGGCCCACGCGGGCCGGTGACCTTCGCCGACCTCTACCTGCGTCAGTATCTGGTACTGCCTACAACGGGAATACCGGCCCGCGCGCCGGCGCTGTAACTCCGAGGGCCCACCGTAGTGTGGGGGCTTTTTGCAGGGGGACACAGTCCTCCGGTACAGTTGAGGGCCGTGCCCGGAGTAATCCGGGTCCTGACTTGTGCCCAGTGGCGCAGCAGCCCGACGACCGGGTACCGGTCGGCGGTCAGCGCCAATGAGACGGGCTCACCGGCATCAGTTCGGCGGTTACGCCGGGCTGGTCCGCGAACGGCGCGACACGCCCGACCGCGGGGATCGGATGAGCAGTCAGGAGGCCCGAGAAATCGGGACTGCGATAACAACAGAGCAGCAATTCGTCGGGATGTCGCGTCCCGGTGAGTCCGGACAAACCAGTAAGACACGTCGAGACCGCACAAAGGAGATTGCAGGCCGCATGCCTACGATCCAGCAGCTCGTCCGCAAGGGCCGGCAGGACAAGATCGGCAAGACCAAGACGCCGGCACTCAAGGGATCGCCGCAGCGACGCGGAGTGTGCACCCGCGTCTACACGACGACCCCGAAGAAGCCGAACTCGGCACTGCGCAAGGTGGCCCGGGTGCGGCTGACGAGCCAGATCGAGGTCACGGCCTACATCCCTGGTGTCGGCCACAACCTCCAGGAGCACTCGATCGTGCTCGTCCGCGGTGGCCGGGTGAAGGACCTGCCCGGTGTCCGTTACAAGATCATCCGCGGCTCCCTGGACACCCAGGGCGTCCGCAACCGCAAGCAGGCACGTAGCCGCTATGGCGCGAAGAAGGAGAAGGGCTAATGCCTCGCAAGGGCCCGGCGCCTCGCCGCCCGCTCGTCGTCGACCCGGTGTACAGCTCGCCGCTGGTCACGCAGCTGGTCAACAAGGTGCTGCTCAATGGCAAGCGCTCGCTCGCCGAGCACATCGTCTACGGCGCCCTGGAGGGCACCCGGGACAAGACCGGTACCGACCCGGTGATCACGCTCAAGCGCGCGCTGGACAACGTCAAGCCGACGCTCGAGGTGAAGAGCCGCCGCGTCGGTGGCGCCACCTACCAGGTTCCGGTCGAGGTCAAGCCGGCGCGCAGCACCACGCTCGCCCTGCGTTGGCTGGTCGGCTACTCGCGGCAGCGCCGCGAGAAGACGATGACCGAGCGCCTGATGAACGAACTTCTCGACGCCAGCAACGGCCTCGGCGCCAGCGTCAAGCGCCGCGAGGACACCCACAAGATGGCCGAGTCCAACAAGGCCTTCGCTCACTACCGCTGGTAGGCGCGGCGATCCCGCGCCGGCCGGCACTCAACGCCCGCCACGTAACGAAGACGAAAGAAAGAGACCATGGCTATCAACGCCGACCTCGCCAAGACCCGCAACATCGGGATCATGGCGCATATCGACGCGGGCAAGACCACGACGACCGAGCGCATCCTCTTCTACACCGGCATCAACTACAAGATCGGTGAAGTCCACGACGGCGCAGCCACGATGGACTGGATGGAGCAGGAGCAGGAGCGCGGCATCACGATCACGTCCGCCGCGACGAAGTGTGTCTGGAAAGGACACACGATCAACATCATCGACACTCCCGGCCACGTCGACTTCACCGTCGAGGTGGAGCGCTCGCTGCGCGTCCTCGACGGCGCAGTGGCGGTCTACGACGGCGTCGCAGGTGTCGAGCCGCAGACCGAGACGGTGTGGCGGCAGGCCGACAAGTACAGCGTTCCGCGCATGTGCTTCGTCAACAAGCTCGACCGCACCGGCGCGGACTTCTTCCGCTGCGTCACGATGATGCAGGAGCGGCTGAACTCGACCACCGCCGTGCTGCAGCTGCCAATCGGCAACGAGTCGAGCTTCATCGGTGTCGTCGACCTCATCGGCATGCGCGCGCTCACCTGGCGCGGCGAGACGGCCAAGGGCGAGGACTACGCGATCGAGGACGTCCCCGCCGAGCTGGCCGACCAGGCCGCCGAGTGGCGCGAGAAGCTCATCGAGACCCTCGCCGACGTCGATGACGAGATCGCTGAGGCCTACCTCGGCGACCAGGAGCTCACCGTCGACGCGATCAAGGCCGCCATCCGGCGCGCCACCCTGGCCGACAAGATCAACCCGGTTTTGTGTGGCTCCGCGTTCAAGAACAAGGGCGTCCAGCCCATGCTCGATGCGGTGGTCGACTACCTGCCCTCGCCGCTCGACGTCGGCTCGGTGCACGGCACGCTTCAGGACGGCGACACCGGTGCTGAGCGCAAGCCGGACGAGAGCGAGCCGCTGTCGGCGCTGGCGTTCAAGGTCGCGACCGACCCGCACCTGGGCAAGCTGACGTTCGTCCGCATCTACTCCGGCACCCTCGACAACGGGGCGCAGGTCCTGAACTCGACCAAGGACCGCAAGGAGCGGATCGGCAAGATCTACCAGATGCACGCGAACAAGCGTGAGGAGCTGCCGCGTGCCGGCGCCGGCGACATCATCGCCGTCGCCGGGCTGAAGCAGACGACAACTGGTGACACGCTCAGCGACGCGCAGAAGCCGATCGTCCTCGAGTCCATGACCTTCCCGGACCCGGTGATCGACGTCGCGATCGAGCCGAAGACCAAGGGCGACCAGGAGAAGCTCGGCATCGCGATCCAGAAGCTCGCCGAGGAGGACCCGACCTTCCGGGTGCAGAACGACGAGGAGACCGGCCAGACGGTCATCTCCGGTATGGGCGAACTGCACCTCGAGATCCTCGTCGACCGGATGCGTCGTGAATTCAAGGTCGAGGCCAACGTCGGCAAGCCGCAGGTGGCCTACCGCGAGACGATCCGTCGGATCGTCGAGCGCGAAGACCTCACCTACAAGAAGCAGACGGGTGGTTCCGGCCAGTACGCGAAGGTCCAGATCGGTCTGGAGCCGTTGCCGCTGACGAGCGACGGTCCGAGCTACGAGTTCGAGAACAAGGTCACTGGCGGGCGCATCCCCAAGGAGTTCATCCCCTCGGTGGATGCGGGTGCCCAGGAAGCGTTGCAGTACGGCGTGCTCGCCGGCTACCCGATGGTCGGCGTCAAGGTGATACTGCGCGACGGTGGTTACCACGAGGTCGACTCGTCCGAGATGGCGTTCAAGATCGCTGGTTCGATGGTCTTCAAGCAGGCCGCTAAGAAGGCGCACCCGGTGCTGCTCGAGCCGATGATGGCCGTCGAGGTCACCACGCCCGAGGAGAACATGGGCGATGTCATCGGCGACCTCAACTCCCGCCGCGGCCAGATCCAGGCCATGGAGGAGCGCGGTGGCGCCCGGGTCGTCAAGGCCCTTGTGCCGCTGTCGGAGATGTTCGGCTACGTCGGGGACCTGCGCTCCAAGACCCAGGGTCGGGCCAGCTACTCGATGCAGTTCGACAGCTACGCCGAGGTTCCGCAGAACGTCGCCAAGGAGATCATCGCGAAGGCGACAGGGGAGTGAGCATCGCAGTGAGCGAAGCGAACAAGGAGCAGAGCGACCCGCGGAGCCGAGCAATAAGCATCGCTAAGGCGACAGGCGAATAACCCCCACGCAAACCTAGACACCAAGACCAACACCAGCCGGACCAAGAAGACCGGCAAACCGGCCCGAGAGGACAGGGATCCACAGTGGCGAAGGCCAAGTTCGAGCGGACGAAGCCGCACGTCAACATCGGCACCATCGGTCACATCGACCATGGCAAGACGACGCTGACCGCGGCGATCTCGAAGGTCCTGCACGACAAGTACCCGGAAGTCAACCCGGTGTTCGCGTTCGACGACATCGACAAGGCGCCCGAGGAGAAGCAGCGCGGCATCACGATCTCGATCGCGCACATCGAGTACCAGACCGAGAAGCGCCACTACGCGCACGTCGACTGCCCGGGCCACGCTGACTACATCAAGAACATGATCACCGGTGCCGCGCAGATGGACGGCGCCATCCTGGTGGTCGCCGCGACGGACGGCCCGATGCCGCAGACGAAGGAGCACGTGCTGCTCGCCCGCCAGGTCGGCGTGCCCTACATCGTGGTTGCGCTGAACAAGGCCGACATGGTCGACGACGAGGAGATCCTCGAGCTCGTCGAGCTGGAGGTCCGTGAGCTGCTCACCCAGTACGAGTTCCCGGGCGACGACGCCCCGATCGTGCGTTGCTCGGCGCTGAAGGCGCTCGAGGGCGATTCGAAGTGGGCCGACTCGGTGCTCGAGCTGATGAACGCTGTCGACGAGTCCATCCCGGAGCCGCAGCGTGACATCGACAAGCCGTTCCTGATGCCGATCGAGGACGTCTTCACCATCACCGGTCGTGGCACGGTCGTCACCGGCCGTGTCGAGCGGGGTGTCCTCAAGGTCAACGAGACCGTCGACATCATCGGCATCCACCCGGACAAGCAGACGACCACCGTCACCGGTGTGGAGATGTTCCGCAAGCTCCTCGACGAGGCGCGTGCGGGTGAGAACGTCGGCCTGCTGCTGCGTGGCATCAAGCGCGAGGAGGTGGAGCGCGGCCAGGTCGTCATCAAGCCGGGCACGACCACCCCGCACACCGATTTCGAGGCGAACGTCTACATCCTGTCCAAGGACGAGGGTGGCCGGCACACGCCGTTCTTCAACAACTACCGTCCGCAGTTCTACTTCCGGACGACCGACGTGACCGGCGTGGTGACCCTCCCTGAGGGCACCGAGATGGTCATGCCGGGCGACAACACCGAGATGACGGTCGCTCTGATCCAGCCGATCGCCATGGAGGAGGGCCTGCGGTTCGCCATCCGTGAGGGTGGCCGCACCGTCGGCGCCGGTCGAGTCACGAAGATCATCAAGTAGCAGCAACCCGGGCGGGTCCAGCAGGACCCGCCCGGGGCTTGCTCCGGGCTTCACACGAAGGCCGCGAGCTCGAACCTGAAGTACGCACCGAGAACAGTGAAGGTGAGTCAGCCATCATGGCGGGACAGAAGATCCGCATCCGGCTCAAGGCCTACGACCACGAGGCCATCGATGCGAGCGCGCGCAAAATCGTCGAGACGGTGACGCGCACAGGCGCTCGTGTCGTCGGTCCCGTGCCGCTGCCGACGGAGAAGAACATCTACTGCGTCATCCGTTCGCCGCACAAGTACAAGGACAGCCGCGAGCACTTCGAGATGCGGACCCACAAGCGGCTCATCGACATCCTGGACCCGACGCCGAAGACGGTCGACGCGCTGATGCGCATCGACCTGCCGGCCAGCGTCGACGTCAACATTCAGTAGGCGAGATAGAGAGATGGCTACAGACACCAAGGGGATTCTGGGCGAGAAGCTCGGCATGACCCAGGTCTTCGACGAGAACAACCGGATCGTGCCGGTGACCGTCGTCAAGGCCGGGCCATGCGTCGTCACCCAGATCCGCACTCAGGAGAAGGACGGCTACACCGCCGTCCAGCTCGCCTACGGGCAGATCGACCCGCGCAAGGTCACCAAGCCGGTCTCCGGCCACTTCAAGGCGGCCAACGTGACACCGCGGCGCCACCTGGTGGAGCTGCGCACGGAAGCGGTCGACGGCTACACCGTCGGGCAGGAGCTCGGCGCCGACGTGTTCGACGCCGGCGCGCGGGTGGACGTCAGCGGCACGACCAAGGGCAAGGGCACCGCAGGCGTCATGAAGCGCCACGGCTTCCATGGGCTGGGCGCCGGCCACGGCACGCAGCGCAAGCACCGCGCGCCGGGCTCGATCGGCGCATGCGCGACGCCGGGCCGGGTTTTCAAGGGCCTGCGGATGGCCGGCCGGATGGGCAACGTCAAGGCCACCGTCACGGGCCTGACCGTCCACAAGGTCGACGCCGAGCGCGGGCTGCTACTCATCAAGGGCGCCATCCCCGGCCCGGCCGGCGCGTTGGTCGTCGTCCGTACCGCCTCGAAGTCGAAGGGAGCCTGACGGTGACCCTGTCCGTGACCGTGCAGAACCCGACCGACGGCAAGTCGACGGCGTCGACTGTCGAGCTGCCCGCCGAGGTCTTCGACGCGAAGACCAACGTGTCGCTCATCCACCAGGTGGTGACGGCGCAGCTCGCAGCCGCGCGCCAGGGCACGCACAAGACCAAGACCCGCGGCGAGGTCCGCGGTGGCGGCAAGAAGCCGTACCGGCAGAAGGGCACCGGCCGGGCTCGTCAGGGCTCGAACCGCGCGCCGCAGTTCGCCGGCGGTGGCGTCGTGCATGGGCCGGTGCCACGGGACTACTCGCAGCGCACCCCCAAGAAGATGAAGGCGGCCGCTCTGCGCGGTGCCCTGTCCGACCGGGCGCGCAACGACCGGGTGCACGTGGTTTCGGCGTTCGTGGCCGGCGAGGTGCCCTCCACGCGTGAGGCGGCCGAGGCGCTGGGCAAGGTCAGCAGTTCGAAGAACGTGCTGGTCGTCGCCGAGCGGACCGACGAGCTCACCTGGAAGAGCCTGCGCAACCTGACGTCGGTGCACATCCTCGAACCGGGTCAGCTCAACACCTACGACGTGCTGGTCAGCGACGACGTCGTGTTCACGACCGGCGCGCTGGACGCCTTCCTCGGCGGCCCGGCGACCGGCAAGACCGCGAAGGGCGCCGCGAGCAGCGACGAGGTCGACGACGTGGCGGAGTTGGCCGCGGCGAGCATCGAGGCGAGCGACGACGTCGAGAACCTCGAGAAGGTCTCGACCGAGAAGGCGCCGGCCAAGAAGGCCCCGGCCAAGAAGGCGGCCGCCAAGAAGGCGCAGCCTGCGGCCGAGGCGGAGGACGCCGACGCGACGGCGCAGGCCGAGTCCGTCGAGCCGGCCGACACCACTGGGGCCGACACGACTGAGGAAGAGGCCTGAGCATGTTCGACGACCCACGCGACGTCCTGCTCGCTCCGGTGATCTCGGAGAAGAGCTACGGCCTGCTGGACGAGAACAAGTACACGTTCGAGGTTCACCCGCTGGCCAACAAGACGCAGATCAAGATCGCCGTGGAGAAGGTGTTCAACGTCAAGGTCACCGACGTGAACACGCTCAACCGGCAGGGCAAGCGCAAGCGGACCCGCTTCGGATACGGCACCCGGCGCAACGTCAAGCGAGCGATCGTCACGCTGCGCGCCGGCGACCGCATCGACGTGTTCGGACAGATTGGCTGACTCTGATGGCAATTCGAAAGTACAAGCCGACGACGCCCGGGCGCCGTGGCGCCTCGGTGTCCGACTTCGCGGAGATCACGCGTGATGAGCCGGAGAAGTCGCTCGTCCGCCCGCTGCACAACAAGGGCGGCCGCAACAACTCCGGCAAGATCACGACACGGCACCAGGGTGGCGGCCACAAGCGCGCCTACCGGGTGATCGACTTCCGTCGCCACGACAAGGACGGCGTCCCCGCGACCGTTGCGCACATCGAGTACGACCCGAACCGCACCGCACGCATCGCGCTGCTGCACTACG
The DNA here is from genome assembly GCA_035261645.1 of Jatrophihabitans sp. GTDB lineage: Bacteria > Actinomycetota > Actinomycetes > Mycobacteriales > Jatrophihabitantaceae > Jatrophihabitans. The sequence goes on from DATFTS010000070.1 coordinate 9,783, forward strand.
CCGACGGCGAGAAGCGCTACATCCTCGCGCCGCGCCTGCTCAAGCAGGGCGACCGGATCGAGAACGGCCCGGGCGCGGACATCAAGCCCGGCAACGCGCTGCCGCTGCGCAACATCCCGGTCGGCACCGTCGTGCACGCGATCGAGCTGCGTCCCGGTGGCGGTGCGAAGATCGCCCGCTCAGCCGGTGCCAGCGTGCAGCTGGTGGCCAAGGAGGGCGCGTTCGCGCAGCTTCGGATGCCGTCCGGCGAGATCCGCAACGTCGACGTCCGCTGCCGGGCAACCGTCGGCGAGGTCGGCAACGCCGAACAGAGCAACATCAACTACGGCAAGGCCGGCCGGATGCGGTGGAAGGGCAAGCGCCCGACCGTCCGCGGTGTCGCCATGAACCCGGTGGACCACCCGCACGGCGGTGGCGAGGGCAAGACCTCCGGCGGTCGCCACCCGGTGAACCCGAACGGCAAGCCAGAGGGTCGCACCCGGCACCGCAAGGCCAGCGACCAGCTGATCGTCCGCCGTCGTCGTACGAACAAGAAGAGGTAGACCAGTGCCTAGGAGTTTGAAGAAGGGGCCGTTCGTCGACGACCACCTGCTCAAGAAGGTCGACGAGCAGAACGACAAGAACGGCAAGCAGGTCATCAAGACCTGGTCGCGACGCTCCACGATCATCCCGGACATGCTCGGGCACACGATCGCGGTGCACGACGGGCGCAAGCACGTCCCGGTGTTCATCACCGAGGGCATGGTCGGGCACAAGCTCGGCGAGTTCGCCCCGACCCGGACGTTCAAGGGCCACGTGAGGGACGACCGCCGGTCGCGGCGTGCGTGAGTAAGGGAAAGCAGCGAGTGAGCGTCGGAAGCGCACGAGGAGCAAGGACAGCACAGTGACTGAAGCAGAGGAAGTGCGGACGGCCTTCGCGAAGGCGTCGCATGTTCGCGTCACGCCGATGAAGGCGCGTCGCGTCATCGACCTGATTCGCGACATGCCCGCACAGGAGGCGCTTTCGGTGCTGAAGTTCGCGCCGCAGGCCGCCAGCGAACCGATCGCCAAGGTCCTCGCCAGCGCCATCGCGAACGCGGAGCACAACTTCTCCCTCGACCCGGAGTCGCTGATCATCTCGCGCGCGTACGTGGACGAGGGGCCGACGCTGAAGCGGTTCCGTCCCCGCGCGCAGGGCCGGGCGTACCGCATCCGCAAGCGCACGAGCCACATCACGATCGAGGTAGAGAGCGTCGACGTGCCAAGCAACACGAGGGGTCGCAAGTAATGGGTCAGAAGGTCAACCCGCACGGCTTCCGGCTGGGCATCACCACCGACTTCAAGAGCCGGTGGTTCGCCGACAAGCAGTACTCGGAGTACGTCAAGGAAGACGTCGCGATCCGTCGCCTCATGTCGAAGGGCATGGAGCGCGCCGGCATCGCCAAGGTCGAGATCGAGCGCACCCGTGACCGCGTCCGGGTGGACATCCACACCGCGCGTCCGGGCATCGTGATCGGCCGCCGCGGCGCCGAGGCCGACCGCATCCGCGGCGAGCTCGAGAAGCTGACGGGCAAGCAGGTGCAGCTCAACATCCTCGAGGTGAAGAACCCCGAGGGTGACGCGCAGCTCGTCGCGCAGGGCGTGGCCGAGCAGCTGTCCAACCGGGTGAGCTTCCGCCGCGCGATGCGCAAGAGCATGCAGTCGGCGCTCAAGGCGCCAGGCGTCAAGGGCATCCGGGTGCAGTGCTCCGGCCGTCTCGGCGGCGCGGAGATGTCGCGCTCGGAGTTCTACCGCGAGGGCCGGGTGCCGCTGCACACGCTGCGCGCGAACATCGACTACGGCTTCTACGAGGCCCGTACGACGTTCGGCCGTATCGGTGTGAAGGTGTGGCTGTACAAGGGCGAGGTCCCGACCGGCTCGCGCGCGGAGCGTGAGGCGGCAGCAGCGGCGGAGGCACTGCGCCAGCGCCGTGAGCGTCCGGCCGGTGGCGCGCGTCCGCGTCGCTCCGGGTCGCAGGGCACGACAGCAGTCAGCACCGACGCCGGCCGGGCCGCGTCCGGTGAGAGCCCGGCTCCCGCCGTGACCGAACCGGCCATCGAGCCAGAGGTGCAGGCATCACCAGAGGTGCAGGAGTCGCCGGTCACCACGGCCGCCGAGGCCGACGCCGAGATCCGCGAGGAGGGTCCGTCCCTGGTCACCCAGACCGAGGACGCCCTCCAGAACGAAACGACGGAGAGCTAGAAAATGCTTATCCCACGCAGGGTCAAGCACCGCAAGCAGCACCACCCGAGCCGGCGAGGCATGGCCTCCGGCGGCACCAGGGTGGCGTTCGGTGAGTACGGCATCCAGGCGCTGGAGCCCGCCTACCTGACCAACCGGCAGATCGAGTCGGCGCGTATCGCGATCAACCGGCACATCCGCCGTGGTGGCAAGGTGTGGATCAACGTCTACCCGGACCGTCCGCTCACCAAGAAGCCGGCTGAGACCCGGATGGGCTCGGGTAAGGGCTCGCCGGAGTGGTGGATCGCCAACGTCAAGCCTGGCCGGGTGCTGTTCGAGCTGAGCTACCCGAACGAGGCGGTGGCCCGGACGGCGCTCACCCGCGCGATCCACAAGCTGCCGATGAAGTGCCGGATCGTCACTCGAGAAGGTGATATCTGATGGCGACGTCAACGGCCGAGCTTCGTGAACTGCACGACGAGGAGCTCGAGACCCGGCTGCGCGAGGCCAAGGAAGAGCTGTTCAACCTGCGCTTCCAGATGGCGACCGGGCAGTTGGACAACAACCGGCGGTTGCGCACCGTCCGTCACGACATCGCCCGGATCTACACGATCCTGCACGAGCGTGAGCTGGGCCTGTCCGTTGCGCCGGAGTCAGTAGCGGCCGGCGCCGCAGCCGAAACCAGTGAAGGTGTGACCGCATGAGCAGCCCAGTGACGACCGAGAGCGGCGTCCGTTCCTCGCACCGCAAGGTCCGCGAGGGACTGGTCGTCAGCGACAAGATGCAGAAGACCGTGGTGGTCGAGGTTGAGGACCGCGTCAAGCACGCGCTGTACGGCAAGGTCCTGCGCCGCACCACCAAGTTGAAGGCACACGACGAGTCGAACCAGATTGGTGTCGGCGACCGCGTTCTGATCATGGAGACCCGGCCGCTGTCAGCCACCAAGCGCTGGCGCGTGGTCGAGGTGCTCGAGAAGGCCAAGTAGCAGGCCGTCCGGGAAGCAGGAGATTGCAGTGATTCAGCAGGAGTCGCGACTTCGGGTCGCCGACAACACCGGTGCCAAGGAGATCTTGTGCATCCGGGTGATGGGCGGCTCAGGGCGGCGCTACGCCGGGATCGGCGACATCATCGTCGCCACGGTGAAGGACGCGCTCCCCGGTGCCGGCGTCAAGAAAGGCGATGTGGTGAAGGCCGTCATCGTGCGCACCGTGAAGGAGCGTCGGCGCCCGGACGGAAGCTACATCCGCTTCGACGAGAACGCGGCTGTGCTGATCAAGGCCGACGGCGAGCCGCGAGGCACTCGCATCTTCGGTCCGGTCGGCCGCGAGCTGCGCGACAAGCGGTTCATGAAGATTATTTCGCTCGCGCCAGAGGTGTTGTGAAGCATGAAGGTTAAGAAGGGTGACGAGGTCGTCGTCATCGCAGGCAAGGACCGAGGTGTTCGGGGCAAGGTCATCGCGGCCGACCCGGAGACCAACAAGGTCGTCGTCGAGGGCGTCAACCGCGTCACGAAGCACAACCGGGTCACCACGACCGCGCGCGGTGCGAAGGGCGGCGGCATCGAGCACATCGAGGCGCCGATCAACGCGAGCAACGTCATGGTGATCGACAGCGAGAGCAAGGCAACGCGCGTCGGCTACCGGCGTGACGAGGAGAGCGGGCGCAATGTGCGCGTCTCGCGCCGCTCCGGAAAGGACCTCTCATGACTGCCGCGACGACGGAGTATCCGACTCCGCGGCTCAAGGCTCGCTACCGCGAGGAGATCGCGCCGGCGCTGAAGGAGCAGTTCAGCTTCGGCAATCCGATGCAGGTCCCCGGCCTCGTCAAGATCGTCGTCAACATGGGCGTCGGTCAGGCGGCCAAGGACAGCAAGCTGATGGACGGGGCGGTCCGCGACCTGACCCTCATCACGGGGCAGAAGCCGCTGGTGCAGAAGGCGCGCAAGTCGATCGCGCAGTTCAAGCTGCGCGAGGGCATGCCCATCGGCGCGAAGGTCACCCTCCGCGGCGACCGGATGTGGGAGTTTCTCGACCGGCTGCTGTCGCTCGCGCTGCCCCGGATCCGCGACTTCCGCGGGTTGTCCGACCAGCAGTTCGACGGCCGCGGCAACTACACGTTCGGTCTCACGGAACAGTCGATGTTCCACGAGATCGACCCGGACTCCATCGACCGCCCGCGCGGCATGGACATCACGGTGGTCACCACCGCCGCCAGCGATGACGAGGGACGCGCGCTCCTGCGGGCGCTCGGGTTCCCGTTCCGTGACACAGAGAGAAGCAGCTGACATGGCCAAGACCGCTCTTCGTAACAAAGCGGCCGCGAAGCCGAAGTTCGCCGTGCGCGGCTACACCCGCTGCCAGCGGTGTGGACGAGCGCACTCCGTGTATCGCAAGTTCGGCCTGTGCCGGATCTGCCTGCGCGAGATGGCGCACGCCGGCGAGCTGCCGGGCGTCACGAAGTCCTCCTGGTAAACCACCCCTTCGCCGCAGGCCCACCACGGGAACCACGGTGAGAAAGAAGCAATCCACATGACGATGTACCCCGCGGCCTCCCGCCGCACCGCTCCTCGCTCGCTGGCGCTCGCTGCGATGCTCACAGCGGGAGGCCGCTCATGACAATGACCGACCCAATCGCAGACATGCTCACCCGTCTGCGCAACGCGAACACTGCTTTCCACGAAACCGTGGAGATGCCGCACTCCAAGCTCAAGGGTCACGTCGCTGAGATCCTCAAGCAGGAGGGCTACATCGCCGGCTTCAAGATCGCGGACGCCCCTGAGGGGGAGGTGGGCCGCGTCCTGACGATCGATCTGAAGTACGGCCCGAACCGCGAGCGCAGCATCGCCGGTGTGCGCCGGGTGTCGAAGCCCGGTCTGCGCGTGTACGCGAAGTCCACCGCCCTGCCGCGCGTGCTCGGCGGCCTCGGAACGGCGATCATCTCGACGTCGTCCGGGCTGCTGACCGACAAGCAGGCGGCCAAGCGCGGAGTAGGCGGGGAAGTCCTCGCCTACGTCTGGTGAGAGGGGGACGAACACCATGTCACGAATTGGAAAGCTGCCGGTAGCGGTCCCCTCGGGCGTCGACGTCACCATCGACGGTCAGAGCGTCACGGTGAAGGGCCCGAAGGGCACCTTGAGCCACGTCGTCGCCGAGCCGATTTCGGTCGCACGGGACGACGGCTCGATCGCGGTCAGCCGGCCGGATGACGAGCGTGAGTCGAAGTCGCTGCACGGCCTGTCGCGAACGCTGATCGCCAATATGGTCACCGGGGTCACGGCCGGCTACACCAAGACGCTCGAGATCGTCGGCACCGGTTACCGCGTCACGGCCAAGGGTGGCGACCTGGAGTTCGCGCTGGGCTTTTCGCACCCGGTGCTGGTGAAGGCGCCGGAGGGCATCAGCTTCCGCGTCGAGACGCCGACCCGGTTCGCCGTCGAAGGCATCGACAAGCAGAAGGTCGGCGAGGTCGCCGCAAACATCCGCAAGCTGCGTAAGCCCGACCCGTACAAGGGCAAGGGCGTGCGTTACCAGGGTGAAGTGATCCGGCGTAAGGCCGGTAAGGCAGGTAAGAAGTAATGAGCGCGTCATCGATTGCGAAGCAGGCCCGCCGGTCGGCCGGAGTATCGGCCGCGCGCCGGGTTGCCCGGTCGCGTCGGCACTTCCGGCTGCGCAAGAAGGTTGTCGGCTCGGCAGAGCGACCGCGTCTGGTCATCACCCGTTCGGCGCGGCACCTGTTCGTGCAGCTCGTCGACGACGACAAGGGCGTCACGCTGGCGTCGGCGTCGACCTACAAGCTGACCGACGGCGACAAGACGGCCCAGGCGAAGCAGCTCGGCTCGAGCGTGGCCGAAACTGCCAAGGCGGCCGGCATCACGAGGGTCGTCTTCGATCGGGGCGGCAACACCTATACCGGGCGCATCGCGGCATTCGCCGATGCGGCTCGCGAAGCTGGAATGGAGTTCTGACCATGCCTGGACCACAGCGGGGTCCCCGCTCAGGGGGCAACGAACGCGAGGGCGGCCAGCGCCGCGATCGCCGCGAGGGCGGTCGTGGCCGTGACGGCGGCGCGCCGGAGAAGAGCCCGCACCTCGAGCGGGTGGTGACGATCAACCGCGTCGCCAAGGTCGTCAAGGGTGGTCGGCGCTTCAGCTTCACCGCTCTCGTCGTCGTCGGCGACGGTGACGGCACCGTCGGCGTCGGATACGGCAAGGCCAAGGAAGTTCCGGCGGCCATCGCCAAGGGCGTTGAGGAAGCGAAGAAGAACTTCTTCAAGGTGCCGCGGATCGCCTCGACCATCCCGCACCCCGTGCAGGGTGAGAAGGCGGCCGGTGTGGTCCTGCTCAAGCCGGCCAGCCCGGGTACCGGCGTCATCGCCGGCGGCCCCGTGCGCGCCGTGCTCGAGTGCGCCGGGATTCACGACGTGCTGTCCAAGTCCCTCGGCTCGGACAATCCGATCAACATCGTGCACGCGACCGTGGCGGCGCTCAAGCAGCTCGTCCGGCCGGAAGAGGTCGCGGCCCGCCGTGGCCTGCCGCTGGAGGACGTCGCTCCGGCGGGGATGCTGCGTGCGCGTGCCGGCCAGGGAGTCTGAGGTGTCTCGGCTGAAGATCACGCAGACCAAGTCGGGCATCGGCTACCAGCAGAACCAGCGCCAGACACTGCGCTCGCTGGGCCTGAAGCGGATGCACGACACCGTCGTCAAGGAAGACCGCCCGGAGATCCGGGGCATGGTTGCGACCGTCAGCCACCTGGTGACGGTCGAGGAGGTTGATTGAGATGGGGAACCTGAAGGTTCACCACCTGAAGCCGGCACCCGGCTCGCACACGCCGAAGACTCGTGTTGGCCGGGGCCTGGCGTCGAAGGGTAAGACGGCCGGCCGCGGCACCAAGGGCACGAAGGCCCGCTACCAGGTCTCGCCGGCGTTCGAGGGTGGCCAGTTGCCACTGCACATGCGGCTGCCGAAGCTCAAGGGCTTCAAGAACCGGTTCCGGGTGGAGCACCAGGTGGTCAACCTGGACACCCTGGCCAGGCTGTTCCCGCAGGGCGGCACGGTCGGTGTCGACGACCTGGTCCGCGCCGGCGCCGTCCGCAAGGGCGAGCCGGTCAAGGTGCTCGGTAACGGCGAGATCTCGGTCAAGCTGGACATCACCGCGAACGCGTTCTCCGAGTCGGCTCGGGAGAAGATCACCGCGGCTGGTGGATCGGTCACCCAGCTCTGACAAAGTCGCTGACTGTTAGCCTGGGTCGGGCACCCGGCATCCCGGTCCCCAGTGGCGACGTGCGCGACTGATCGCCCGGTATTCCGCACCTAGAGACAGCATCGGCGCAGGAGGAATTCGTGCTCAGGGCCTTCGCATCGGCGTTTCGAACGCCGGACCTGCGCAATAAGCTGTTGTTCACGCTCGCGATGCTTGCCCTTTACCGTCTGGGCGCCTCCATCCCGACGCCGAACACCAATACACACGCAATCAACAACTGCGTGAATACGCTTGCCAATGGCAAGAACGGGAACATCTACTCGCTGATCAACCTGTTCTCCGGCGGGGCGTTGCTGCGGCTGTCGATCTTCGCGCTCGGCATCATGCCGTACATCACCGCGAGCATCATCATTCAGCTGCTCGTCGTGGTGATTCCACGCTTCGAACAGTTAAAGAAGGAAGGCCAGTCCGGCCAGCAGAAGCTGACGCAGTACAGCCGTTACCTGACCATCGGGCTGGCGATCCTGCAATCGACCGGCTTCATCGCGCTTGCCCGGTCCGGGCAGCTGCTGCAGGGGTCCTCGCCGGACTGCCAGACGATCCTCTACCACCAGGACATGTGGACGCTGGGCACGATGGTCATCACCATGACCGCCGGCACCGGCGTCATCATGTGGCTGGGCGAGCTCATCACCGACCGGGGCGTCGGAAACGGCATGAGCGTGCTCATGTTCACGTCGATCGCGGCCCGTATCCCCAGCGAGGGACACGTCATCCTGCAGAACGCGGGCGCCTTCGTGTTCACGCTCATCTGCCTGCTCGGCCTCGCAATCATCATCGCGGTGGTGTTCGTCGAACAGGCGCAGCGCCGCATCCCGGTGCAATATGCGAAGCGAATGGTGGGCAGACGGCAGTACGGAGGCACGTCCACTTACCTGCCACTGAAGGTGAACCAGGCCGGTGTCATCCCGGTCATCTTCGCCTCGTCGTTGCTGTACATCCCGCAGCTGATCAGTCAGCTGACCAACAGCAGTAACACCAATACGTCCGCCTTCTACCGGTTCGTCACCAACTACCTGATCAACCAAACTTCGTGGATCTACCTCTCGGTCTACTTCGTGTTGATCATCTTCTTCGCGTACTTCTACGTCGGCATCACCTTCGACCCGGTCGAGCGCGCCGACGACATGAAGAAGTACGGCGGGTTCATCCCCGGTATCCGGCCCGGCCGGCCGACCGCGGAGTACCTCCAGTTCGTGCTTTCCCGAATTACGCTGCCCGGCTCGATCTACCTCGGCATCGTCGCCGTGCTCCCGAACTTCTTCTTCAACCTGACGAGCGGGAACAACCAGAACTTCCCGTTCGGTGGCACCGCCGTGTTGATCATGGTTGGTGTCGCCCTCGACACGGTGAAGCAGATCGAGAGCCAGCTGATGCAGCGCAACTACGAAGGATTCCTGCGCTGATCTCGGCCGGGACGGACATCCTCGCCTAGGCGAGGGGGGAGCGAGCTACGTGAGACTGGTCCTCGTGGGCCCGCCGGGCGCTGGTAAAGGCACCCAGGCCGAGTTCATCGCCGAGCACTTTGGCGTTCCGAAGATCTCCACTGGTGACATCTTCCGAGCCAACGTGTCCGGAGGGACCGATCTCGGCCGGCTGGCCAAGAAGTACATGGATGCCGGCGATCTCGTGCCGGACGAGGTCACCAACGCGATGGTGCGCGACCGCCTCAGGCAGCCCGACGCCAAGGAGGGCTTCCTCCTGGACGGTTTCCCCCGCAACGTGGCACAGGCGAACGAGCTGAACGGCATCCTCGACGACCTCGGTGCGCCACTGTCGGTGGTGCTTGAACTCGACGTCGACTTTGACGAGGTGGTCCGCCGGCTGTCCGGACGGCGGACCTGCAAGAAGTGCGGGCACGTCTGGCATGTCGAGTTCGACCCGCCGACCGTGGCGAACATTTGCGACAAGTGCGGCGGCGAGCTGTACCAGCGTGACGACGACAAGCCGGCGACCGTGCGGCACCGGCTGGAGGTCTACCGCCAGCAGACCGAGCCGCTCATCGGCTTCTACCGCGCCCTGGACAGGTTGGTCGTCATCGACGCCATCGGGGCCGTCGAGGACGTCACCGAGCGGGCGATCGGCGCGCTCGGCTCGTACGCCGACTAGCTACTGAGCAGGTAATGCAGTGCGTGGCATCCCCGAGCAGATCCAGCTGAAGACGCCCGACCAGATCGCCGCCATGCGGCAGGCCGGTCTGGTGGTAGCGCGCGCGCTGAACGAGATGCGCGCCGCGGTAGCCCCCGGCGTCTCGACCGCCGATCTCGACGCGATCGCCGTCGAGGTGCTGCGCGAGGCTGGGGCTCGCTCGTCCTTCCTCGGCTACCACGGCTACCCCGCGGTCATCTGCGCCTCGGTGAACAACCGCGTCGTGCACGGCATCCCGTCCGACGCGGAGAAGCTCGCCGAGGGCGATCTCATCTCTCTGGACTTCGGCGCCATCGTCGACGGTTGGCACGGCGACTCGGCGATCAGCGTGCCGGTGGGCACGGTGGCGCCGGACGTCGCCCGGCTGTCGGACGTGTGCGAGACGTCGATGTGGGACGGGCTCGCGGCGGCGCAGGCCGGCGCACGGCTGAGCGACGTCTCACATGCGATCGAGAAGTCGATCCGCTCGGCGGGCAGGTACGGGATCGTCGCGGGCTACGGCGGCCACGGCATCGGCTCGGAGATGCACATGGCGCCGCACATCCTCAACTACGGCCGGCCGGGCAAGGGTCCGCGGCTGTTGCCTGGAATGGCGCTGGCCATCGAACCGATGGTGACGCTCGGTTCACGGGCGACGCGCGAGCTGGACGACGGGTGGACGGTGGTCACGGGCGACGGATCCTGGGCCGCGCACTGGGAGCACACGGTGGCCATCCTCGAGGACGGCCCCTGGGTGCTGACGGCAGAGGACGGCGGCCGCGCCGAGCTCGCCCGCCGGGGCGTCGAGCTGTCCGCGGCCGCCGCCTGACGCCGCCGGCCTGCCCACCGCGGCGTCGAGCCCACCTCAGCCTGGCGGCTGCACTGGGTAGACGAGCAGCATGTCGTACCCATCGCCTCCGCCGGTCGATACCAGTTCGTGCGCAGCGCGCACCCGGTCGCCGGCGTTGAGCGAACCCTGGAACGGCAGGAAGAACACCGTGCACACCGGACGTCCGCCCCGATCCGGCTGCACGCAGCCGCCGACGCCGGGGTGATTGATGATCGTCACGCGCCCGGTGAAGGTGTCGAGCACCTTCACCGGACGCGCGGGCCCGGACCCGCCGTTGAGCAACCAGCCGACCCAGCCCGCC
>DATFTS010000071.1:0-5581 GCA_035261645.1 Jatrophihabitans sp.
GTCGGAGGCGATTGCGTCGACTCGCGCCGCGACAGGATCAGGCAGCCAAGGGCGGTCACCAACAGCGGCGGTCATCAAGCCTCCAGACGTGGAACTCATCGCGTGGCGACAAATCTAGGACGCCGCGCGAATCGACCTGCAGCCTTTCCTGCCTTACGTACGCTCCCCGCGCCGCGCAGCGTCCCGCCGCCAGGAAAAGCTGAACCCGACTCACCAGCCGTGGGTGGGGAAATGCCTACCGCGGTTCGGGTACTGGGGCCCCTGATTTCACGGCGCGCAACCAGCAGAGTCGGGCAGATGACCTGCCGTCGTGTTCACTGGCGCTGACGTGCAGATATCAACACTGGTGCATGGCGGAGTATCGATGACACGACCGCGGGAACTGCCGCGTCACCTGGCGATGCACGTCATCGCCGGGTTCGGGATCTGCGCCGCGACCATCGTCATCTGGGCCGCCACGGGCGCATCGACCTACTTCTGGCCGCGTTGGGTGTGCTTCGGCATCGGCGTCGTGCTCGGCAGCGAGTTCGCGATGCGTGCAGCGTGGCGATACCCGCCGGGCAGGCGCCGTCGCCTTGCCGTGCACATTGCGGCCGACGCAGTGCTCGCGCCTCTGGAGATCGCAGTATGGGCGCTCTCGGGCGCGGGATTCTTCTGGCCGGCATTCCCGCTCGCGGCCCTTGCGATCGCGCTGTCCCTGCACGTATGGCTTGAGTTCCGGCGGCCGGACGATCGGGAACGCGCGCTCGTCCACCGCGTCGACGTGCTCACCCGCACGCGTCGGGGTGCGCTGGACACCCAGGCAGCTGAACTGCGCAGGATCGAGCGCGACCTGCACGACGGTGCGCAGGCGCGGCTGGTATCGCTCGGTATGAGCCTCGGCCTCGCCGAGCGGTTGCTACTGACCGACCCGGAGGGAGCTGCCAAGCTGCTCGCCGAGGCGCGGACGAGCACACTGTCCGCACTCGACGATCTGCGCACCGTCATGCAGGCAATCCATCCGTCGGTGCTTGCCGACCGCGGCCTTTCGGGTGCAGTTCAGGCGTTGGCCCTGGACGTCTCCCTGCCGGTGGAAGTCGCTTACGACGTGGCGGGCGCGGCACCGGCACCGATCGAATCGGCGATGTACTTTGCGGTTGCCGAGTGCCTCGCCAATGCGGTCAAGCACAGTCACGCGCGGCATGCCTCGGTGCGCATCGAACATCGTGACGGTCGGCTTGTCGCAGTGGTCGCCGATGACGGACGGGGCGGTGCGCGCGTCGGCGCCGGCAGCGGCCTGTCCGGAGTCGCCGCACGGCTGGAGGCGTTCGATGGTGAGCTGACTGTGCTCAGCCCGGGCGGCGGCCCGACGGTCGTCACGTTGGAGGTGCCATGCGAGTTGTCATCGGCGAGGACCTTGCCCTCCTCCGAGACGGATTGACCAGGCTGCTCGAAGCCAGCGGATTCGATGTCGTCGGCGCGGTCGCGGACGCGCCGAGCGTTGCTGTGCTGCTCGAACGAGAGGACGTCGATGTCGCCGTTCTGGACATCCGCATGCCGCCCACCTACACCAACGAAGGGCTCAAGGCAGCACTCGCCGCTCGGCAACGCCGGCCTGGCATGCCGATCGTTGTCCTGAGTCAATTCGTCGAGCAGCTGTACGCGCGGGAGTTACTTCAGTCCGGTGAAGGCGGTCTCGGCTATCTGCTGAAGGACCGCGTCGCCAACGTCGACGAGTTCGTCGCGGCGGTGCGTCAGGTGGCTGCGGGCGGCACGGTGCTCGATCCGAAGGTCGTTGCGGGCTTGCTCAGCGGCGCGAGCGCGCGCGAGCCCCTCGCCCGCCTTACGCCGCGCGAGCGGGAAGTGCTGCGCCTCATCGCACAAGGACGATCCAACGCCGGTATCGCGGCCGGTCTCGTCCTGAGCGAGAAGGCCGTCGGCAAGCACATCAACAACATCTTCGCGAAGTTGGCTCTCCCGCCCGCCACGGACGACAACCGGCGCGTGCTTGCCGTCCTCACGTACTTGCAGGGAACCCCCGAGGACTCAACGGCGGGATAGGGGTGATAACCCCACCTCCAGTCGGGGCCTAGGCCCATCGTGCATCGCTCGGCGCGACGGCAACGTCATCTGCGTCAGCTGCTTCGCACGTTCCGAAAGGCCTCGACGTGTACAAGACCACCGTTCCCCGTACTCCCCCCGTCACCGTCCGGGTTGCCCGCTGGAGCGCCACCCACCCCTGGCGAGCGATCGCGCTCTGGCTCGCATTCGTCATCAGCTGCGTTGCGGTGGGCAGTCTTGCCGGCCTGCACACCGCCAGCGACGTCGACCAGCTCAGCGGGCAGTCGCAGCAGGCGGCACGCTGGCTGCACGACAGCGGTCTGGAGGCGCCGGACACCGAGAACGTGCTCGTCACGGCGCCGCACGGACAGCTGTCTTTGGGACGCGCACATGCCGCGCTCGCCGATGCGACGCGACGCATGGCGGTCCTGCCGCAAGTCGCCTCAGTCGGGCAACCGGTCGGCGACGGCCACGGCAGCGCGCTGACCGTCGAGGTAACGCTTCGCCACAGTGCGGACGTCAAGCCGTTGCTTGCAGAAACCAGCGCGGTGCAACGCGCGTTTCCGGATCTGCGCGTCGAGGAGGTGGGATCTCGCTCTCTCGACGACGCGGTCAACAACCAGGTCGGCAAGGACCTCAGCGCCGCAACAACGTTCAGCCTGCCGGTGACGCTCGCGATTCTGCTCGTCGCATTCGGCGCCATTGTTGCCGCAGGGGCGCCCATCCTGCTGGCGCTGTCGGCGGTCGCGTCGGCGACCGGGCTGACCGCGCTCTCGTCGCACGTGATCCCGGGCGCGGACACCACTTCCAGCATGATCCTGCTGATGGGCATGGCGGTCGGCGTCGACTACTCGCTCTTCTACGTCAAACGCGCCCGCGCCGAACGGCACCGCGGCCGCACCATGCTCGACGCGGTGGAGATCGCCGCCGAGACGGCCGGCCACTCGGTGCTCGTCTCCGGCTGCGCCGTCCTCATCTCGATGTTCGGCCTCTACCTGGCGACCGACGCCACGTTCGCCGCACTGGCCACCGGCTCGATCATCGTGGTCGCCGTCGCCGTGCTCGGCTCCCTCACCGTGCTGCCGGCGCTGCTCGTGAAGCTCGGCAAGCGAATCGATCGGCCGCGCGTGCCGCTGCTGTGGCGGATATCCGCGCAGGATCGGGAGCCCAGGATCTGGAGCGCGCTGCTTCGTCCCTCACTGCGGCGGCCGGGCCGCACGCTCGTCATCGCGTTGCTCGCACTCGGCGCGATCGCCGCACCCGCGCTGGGCATGAGGCTCGAGTCGGACAGCCCGCAGTCGTTGCCGTCGTCGATCGCCGAGACGCACACGCTGGCGCGGCTGACCGCGGCGTTCCCGGACAAGCAGGCCGTGCAGCAGGTTGTGGTCCGGGCAAGCGCGGCCGACGTGGTCCCGGTGCGCAACGCACTGCGCAGGTTGGCGGCGAGCGCAGCCGGCAGCGGCCTGTTCCTGGCCGGCAAGCCGGTCATCCGCGCGTCTGCGGATCACACCGTGCAGGTCTTGAACCTCGATGCGCCGTACGACGCGGAGTCTGCACGGGCGCGCGCAGGCGTGCAGCAGCTACGCACGACTCTTGTGCCCCACGCGCTGGAGGGGCTCAACGGCGCGCAGTTCGCCGTCGGCGGGGATACCGCGCAGAACCTCGACATCGACCAGCACATGTCCGACCGGCTGCCGTGGGTTATCGCGTTCGTGGTGCTCCTGACGACGCTGGTCATGGGCTGGGTCTTCCGCTCCGTGACCATCGCGCTGACCACGGCGGCCGTCAACCTGATCTCGGCGGCCGCATCGTTCGGCGTCCTCGTCCTGACGTTCCAACACTCTTGGGCCGAGTCACTGCTCGGCTTCCACTCCACCGGCGCGCTGATCAACTGGATTCCGCTCTTCACGTTCGCCGTGCTGTTCGGGCTGTCGATGGACTACCACGTGTTCGTCATCAGCCGGATCCGTGAGGCCGCACAGGGCGGCCTGCCCACTCGGGAGGCGATCCGGCACGGGATCACCTCGTCCGCCGGCACCGTCACCAGCGCGGCGCTTGTCATGGTCTCGGTGTTTGCGATCTTCGCTTCGCTGCACATGATCGAGATGAAGGAGCTGGGCATCGGGCTGGCCGCAGCCGTGCTAATCGACGCGCTGGTCGTCCGGACGATCGTGCTGCCGTCGCTGATGGTGCTGCTTGGACGATGGAACTGGTGGCCAGGCGAGCGGCGCCAACGCGGCCTCGCGCCGGCACGATCGTCGGAGGCAGCGAGCCGAGAGCTTGCAGACGTGTCGAAGAGTAGTCGTGATGTCGGGATCCGCGCCGGGACGTCGGCCGTTCGAACTACGCCGCGCCTGCCTCGTCTTCGGAGGCGGCCGGCCTGATCGGGAAGTTCTGGTTGAAGACGTTGTCCGGGTCGTACTCCGCCTTGATCTGACGCAGCCGGTTCAGCGTCTCGCCGGGGTACGCGTCATGCAGTCGCTGCGGACGGGTGTCGCTTTCGAAGTTGATGTAGAGACCGTCCATGTGCTCGCGCAACGCGTCCCAATGCGCCCGGAACTCGTCCTGCCGCGACCCGAAGTCGGACACCGAGAAGTTCTGATGACGATGCGGGTACGCGGTCGCCATCGGATCCACGTCGTTCACCGCGCCGCCCACCGCGCGTATCGACATCCAGCGCGACGCTCCCGTCTGCAGCCCTGCTGCGATCCGCTTCGCCAGCTCCGCACTCAGATGGTTGGCCAAGCCGCTGCCGACAAGCGGGCGCGCCGTGCTGCCGCCGTAGTAGGGGTCGTCCTCCGCGGCGACGATGCCGGCATACGGCACGCGCAACGCCTGCTGATCAGCCACCGGCGCAACATCCAGCAACGGCGTCAGCGCGGCAACGGCGTCGTTGTCGGCACCGCCGGCGTGGACGGCGACGATCTGCGCGTAGGGAACGCGGCCACCCTGCGCGGCCGCATAGAGGAAGCTCGTCAGCTCGCGCGGTGCGTTCTCCACGACCGCACCCCACCGCTCGAGCAGCCCGGCCAGGTCGCCCGCCTCGTACACCATGCGCGCGTAGACCACGTCTCGCACGGGGCTCGCTTCCAGCTCGAAGGAGGTGACGATTCCGAAGTTGCCGCCGGCGCCCCGAAGGGCCCAGAACAGCTCCGGGTGGCTCTCGAGGTCAGCGCGCACCACGCGGCCGTCGGCGAGCACGACCTCGGCGCCGACCAGGTGGTCGATGGTCAGCCCGTACTTGCGGCTAAGGAACCCGATGCCGCCCGCCGTCGCCAGGCCGCCGACGGCTACACCGCCGTAGTCGCCCGAGCTGATCGCCAGGCCGTGCGGCAACAACGCCTCTGCGACCTGTCCCCACCGCGCACCAGGCCCGACACGGATCAGCCCGGTCGCCGGGTCGAGCACCTCGACGTCGTTCAGCTTCGCAAGATTGATCACGACGCCGCCGTCGTTCGTGGACGATCCGGTCACGCTGTGGCCACCGCTGCGGACCGCCAGCGGCACGTCTTGTGTGCGGGCAAACGCCAGCGCGTCCACC
>DATFTS010000072.1:0-1656 GCA_035261645.1 Jatrophihabitans sp.
CTCCCCTCTGTGTCAAGACACGGTGGCGAGCTCGGTTCTAGGCTTGTGGTTGGCGGGTCCGGGAAGTGACTGATCCGAAGTGTCGATGTCGGGGTGTGAGTCGGCCGCGCTGGATTGAAGTGTCGCCCCCGGGTGTCCTCCCGGGCTCGCCGCGAGGCGTTGTGCGTCGGCGCGCATCTGGTTGTAGACGATGTCGGATAGTCGTCTTTTGAGGCAGCGCATTGCTTCTCTGTTCGTCTTGCCGGCAGCGAGTTTGCGCTGGTAGTAGCGGCGGCCTTCGGTGTCGGTGCGCAGGGCGACGACGGCCATGATGTGCAGCACGCTGTTGATGCGACGGTTGCCGGCGCGGGATAGCCGGTGCCGGTGCTGATCGCCGCTCGAGGCGTCCAGGGGTGCGGTGCCGTTCCAGGAGGCGAAGCGTGCCTTGTCGGCGAAGCGGTTGATGTCACCGATGTCGCCGAGCAGCCGGGCGGCTCCGGACGGGCCGACGCCGTGCAGCTCGCGCAGGCTGCTGCCCGTGGCGTCGATCAGTTCGTGCAGCTCACGGTTGGCGGTCTTGATCCGTTTGTCGATGGCGACCAGTTCGGTGATCAGTTCCGCGGCCAGCCGGCGGCGGGTCTTGCCGACCACATCGCGCGGCCGCACGCTGGCGAGCAGCGCCTTGGCCTGCTCGGCGGACAGGAACTTCTTCGCCCCGCCGGGCAGCAGTTCCAGCAGCAGCCGGTGCAGCCGATTCAACGTCTGGGTGCGGGCCACCCCGAGCTCGTCACGACGGTCAACCAGCAGCCGCAGCGCGACAGCGGCGTCATCGACCGCGATCACCCGCAGTTCGCTGGTGCTGCGCAGCCCGACCAGCGCAACCGAGTGCGCGTCGACCGGATCGGTCTTGCGGCCCTGCCCGGTGGAGAACACTCGAGCCCGTGCCGACAGCTTGGCCGGCACATCAACCACCGCCTCGCCGTCGGCGACCAACCGCTGAGCGATGTGGCGTCCGATGCCGTTGCAGCCCTCGACCGCCCACAACCGCTCAGGGTGTCGGCGCGCGGCAGCCAGCATCTTCCGGTAGCCATCCCGGTCGGTGCCGAACCGACCGCCACCGAGCACCTGCTCCCGGTCATCGATGATCTCGATCGTCGCCGACCGCTTATGCGGATCCATCCCGATCACAACTCGCCCCACGCTGGTCTCCTCGCCTCGCATCCCAACAGATGTCGACGAGGAGGGCAGCGCTACTTCGAGCTGGGCAGACCCCTCTTGAGCCTCTCCACGTCACGGCAGCCGGCGTGGACGCATGCCGATACTGAGTCTCACGAACCACGTCGTGGACAGCCGCTGTCCGAGCGCCCTCACCGACCACCTCGACCGAGCCTGGCCGGGCACCGATCGTGGGTCAATGAAACAAGTAGCCGCTGTCATGTGCGCTTCCAGGACGGTCGGCGGCGTGTGCGTGCACCTCAGATCGACCGTCGAAGGGGCCTCGGGGCCGGTTTCCTCGCCTCGGTCGGTACGCCTACCGACGCCGTGACCTCATGAGAGTCACGTCCGCTTGGCGGGGCGGGCCCTATCTTCCCGAGGCCCTGCAACAAAGCGTAAGCGCCGTTCCGGTGCGGAGGTATCGGCTCCATGCGGTCCCTCAGGACTGCGGCGAGATAGGAC
>DATFTS010000073.1:0-1646 GCA_035261645.1 Jatrophihabitans sp.
AGCAGTTGATCCAACGCTGTGCCGCGCTGGGCGCTCGCTCCCGCTTTGACACCGTTCGCGTAGGTGGTCGTGCACTTCGCCTTGGCGGTGTCATCCGGAACGCCCTTCGCGCTCGCCTGCTGCATACACCGCTGGATCGCGGTCTGCGCGTCTGTCGAGGTCTTGGGCCCTGACGAGCCGAGGTTGTGCGCCAGCAAAAAATATGTGACAACCACCAGCACGCCGCCACAAACGGCGAACAGCGACGTGTAGACGACAGTCAGCCGTGCCCGCGCACTGAGGTGTCTGGTCACAGTCGATAACCGACGCCGACGACCGTCTCGATGAGCGGCGGCTCACCGAGTTTGCGACGCAGCCGGGCAACTGTCACCGCCACGGTGTTGCTGAACGGGTCGGCGTTGACGTCCCACACGTGTTCGAGCAACTGCTCGGCACTCACTGGCGCGCCGTCCGCGGCCGCGAGCATGTCCAGCACGCCGAACTCCTTGCGGGTCAGCGTCAGCGGCTCGCCGGCCCGCGTGGCGCGATGCCGTGGGCGATCGACCACCAGATCGCCACGCCGGACCATCGCCGGAGCGCTCGGCCCCCGCCGGCCCAGCGCGCGAACGCGCGCGATCAGTTCATGGAACGCGAATGGCTTGCCGAGGTAGTCGTCCGCGCCCAGTTCAAAACCGTCGACCCGGTCGCCGATGTCCCCGGCGGCTGTGAGCATAAGGATCCGGCAGTCAGATTCTCGACGGACGAGCTCGCGGCACACCCGGTCGCCATGGACGCCGGGCAGGTCACGGTCGAGCACAACGACGTCGTAGTCGATTGCAGCGGTGCTCTCTAGCGCAGCAGTGCCGTCATACACCACATCGACTGCCAGACCGGCGTCTCGCAGGCCCTCGCCGATGCGGTTCGCCAGCGTGACGTGGTCCTCGACGACCAGTACTCGCACCTGCACATCGTGCACCGGCGGGGGTGACATCCGCCTAACAAACGCCGTTCGACTGGTGTCACTCGCCGCCCGCTACACCTTCCTCATGAACCGATGGATCCTCACAACAGCTGCAACCATGACAGCCGCGCTGGTGGTGACGGGATGCTCCTCCACACATCACAGCGCGGGCGTTCCCACGCTTCCGGGTGGTGGCGTGACCGTGACCGGCCAAGGACCGACGGGCCCCAGCGCCGCGAAGAGCGCCGTCTCGCGTCCGCGCGTCGGCTACAGCGCCAGCCGCGTCGCGCAACTGCACGCCGCCGCGCAGTGCATCCGCGAGCATGGCGTCCCGACCTACCAGGACCCGGTGCTGACCGCGGACGGTCACGTCTTCACGGACTCCCGCAGCATCCAGGACGTCGGCGCCAAGGACGGGCGGTCGCACCAGGACGCCGTGCTCAATGTCATCCGGCAGGCGTGCGGGCACCTCTTCGCAGTTGCCGGGCTGCAACCCGACGACGAATCGCCCGCTCCGCCCCGACTCGTCCAAGCCGGCGTCCGCGCGTCGCAGTGTCTGCGCTCAAACGGACTGCCGAACATGCGCGATCCGAACAGCGAAACGGCGTTCACGCCGGGTCACGGCTTCGGCCTCGGTGCTGACGAGCTGCCGAACAACGGCGCGCTCGGCAAGCAAGACCCGCTCGTTCAGCGGGCATTCTCGGCG
>DATFTS010000074.1:0-5315 GCA_035261645.1 Jatrophihabitans sp.
GCACCGCACCGGTCGTGAACATGTGGTGCGCCCACACCGTCATCGAGAGTGCGGCGATCGACAGCGTCGCCAGCACCATGCCCTTGTAGCCGAACAGCGGCTTTCGGCTGAACACGGGGATGACTTCCGTGACGATGCCGAAGAACGGCAACGCGACGATGTACACCTCGGGGTGGCCGAAGAACCAGAACAGATGCTGCCAGAGGATGGCGCCGCCGTTGTTCGGGTCGAACACCTGCGAGTGCAGATGCCGGTCTGCGTACAGGACCAGCAGCGCCGAGGTCAGGATCGGGAACGCCAGCAGCACCAACAGGCTCGTCACCAGGATGTTCCAGGTGAAGATCGGCATCCGGAACATCGTCATGCCGGGTGCGCGCAGCGTGATGATCGTGGTGACGAAGTTGACGCCACCGAGGATGGTTCCCAGGCCGGAGATCGCCAGGCCGATGATCCACAGGTCGGCGCCGGCACCCGGCGAGTTGACGGCGTTCGTCAGCGGTGAATAGGCGTACCAGCCGAAGTCGGCCGCGCCGTTCGGCGTGAAGAAGCCCAGGTTCGCGGTGATCGCGCCGAAGAGATAGAGCCAGTAGGAGAAGGCGTTCAGCCTCGGGAACGCGACGTCCGGCGAGCCGATCTGCAGCGGCACCACGAGGTTCGCGAACGCAAACAGAATCGGCGTCGCGAAGAAGAGCAACATGATCGTGCCGTGCATCGTGAACAGCTGGTTGTACTGCTCCTGCGACAGCAGCTGACGACCCGGGCGCGCCAGCTCGATGCGCATCAGCAGCGCCATGACCCCGCCCAGCGCGAAGAAGAACAGCGACGTCGTGAGGTACATCCGGCCGATCATCTTCGGATCGGTCGTGCGCAGGACCTGGCTGAACATCGAGCCCTTGGCGGCGATGTGCGCAGGGAAGGGCCGAGCAACGATGGCCTGCGGCCCGATGGGGTCCGGGGCCCCCGCCGGCGTCTCGTCCGTCGTTGTCAACTCGCCACTCCCTCGCGAATCACGCGGCCAGAAGCACTACGCGCCGAAAGCACACGGTGCTGTTCGCAGAATAGTTCCTGCGCCGCCGCTGGCTTGCACCGGGCAGGTCGGTTCGACGACCGATCTGGGTGCCCTGTCATCGCTGTAAGGCCGATGTAAAATGACGGTGATCTCGTATACGCTCTTCATGCGTCGATTCGGGCGCATCGGACGTATCACCCCAGCGTCGGTCCTCAGCCGGAGGTGACCGCAAGGGGGCGACGAGGAGGGCTGCGTGGCGGGCCGTTGGCATCAGCGCTCGGCGTTTCGCGCCGATCCGGCGAGCGCGCCGTCCACCGGCCCGAGCCCCCGGCAAACGCTGGCGTTGATCAGCGTGCTAGTGATGATCGCCGCGGCCGTCGCGGTGGCCTCCTACGTGGTGCGGCCCGAGAAGGCCCGCGCCTTCGACCTCTTTCACGGTTCGATCTTCCTCAACGACCAGACCGCGCCGGTGGCCGTCGACCTGGCCAGCGGCAAGCCGACACTGCGACTGCTCGGCGCCGACGCGCAGGTCGGTATCACCGGCGCACAGAGGATGGCGGTCGTCCCGCTGACCGACCACACCCTGCTGCTGAACACCGCGACCGGCGAGTTCAACATGGTCGACAACGGCGGCTTCATCGTGAAACACGACGGCGGCGGGGTGCCGCTCGTCAAGCGCTCCGGCACCACGACGTCGTTCGGGGTTGCGGCGGACAACGGCCAGGCCTACATCGTGCGCACCGGCAGCACCGGGGGCACCGACGTCTACCTGGTCAGCCAGCCGACCGTCGAGGCCGCGATCGGCGCCAGGGGCAGCGTCCGGCCGCGTGCCAGCGGGTCGATGCCCGAGGCCGGCAGCACGGCACCTGGTGGTGCAGTCAGCGCCAACGGCGATCTCTGGCTGCTCGTGGGCGGCACGTCCGCTGCCGGCACGCACACGATCCGGCGACTGACCCTGCCGCCGAACAGCAGCGCCGGCGCGACGCTCACCCCGTCCGACGAGGGCCGGGTCACCGGCCCGGCTGCGATCGGCACCGCCGTCAACCCGTCGGACGGCACGGGCGCCACCACCGTCGGCGCCGCATCGGCGGGGCGCATCACGCTCTTCACACCTGGCTCGGCGTCGGCGCAGACGCCGGTCCGGTACCGCGCACCTGCCGGCGTCGATACGGTGCTGCCGGTGTCCGGCGGAGCGGGGAGGCTGGCATTCCTGCTGCACGGCAGCGCGGGGTGGTACGTGGTGTCCGTCGCTGCAGACGGCACCACGTTGCGCGGGCCGTCTCGACTCACGGCCATCCCCCGAGGCGCCACGCTCGCTGAGCCGGCCACCGGCAGCGGACGGCTCTACACCATCGACAAGGCCGGCGGCGGCCTGTTCGACATCGGCTACGACGGCAGCGCCCAGCTACTGCCGGGGCCGCTGCCCACCTACCCGATCGCGATGTCCGGCGATAAGCCCGGCGAGACCCCCGACCTCTCCGATGCGTACGTCATTTCCGACGGCCCGCGGGTGATCTTCAACTCCCCCGACCACGCCAGCGCGGTAATGGTGTTCACCGACGGCAGCCACTCGCCGCGCCTCATCACCAAGAGCGCAGCCGTCGCCGTCAACGCCGCGGCCGGGGCGGAGGCGCTCACCCGAAGCAGCGTCCCGCCAACCCAGCCGGGTAAGAACCCGCCGCCGGGCCAGCACAAGCCGAAGCCCCCGGCCGTCCAGCCGGTCAACAACAAGATCGACTGCAAGACGGCGACGCAGAAGCCGCACATCCCGGTGATCACCTCGACGGCGCCCGGCTCGCGCAGCGTGGCGCTCACCTGGACGTATCCGACCTTCGACGTGCAGGACTGCTACCCGTCGACGTACATCGTCTCGGTCGACCTGACCAGCAACGGCGCACCGCAACCACCGGCGTCGGTCACGGTGCAGTCACAGACCGGCGTCAACCTCACCGGGCTGTTCCCGTCGAGCAGGTACTTGATCACGGTGACGGCTGTAATCAACGGGCAGAGCACGCCGTCCGATGCAGTGCCGGTGCGGACCGGGGCGGAGGGCCCCGCGGCGCCGACCGCAGTCAAGGTGAGTGCCGATTCGGCCGGGAACTGGCAGCTCAGCTGGAACTCGTGCGGCACCGTTCAGCAGGGCTGTGTGCCGGCGCAAAGCTGGACGATCACGCCGCGGTTCTGTGACGGACGCGGCGTGTCCACCCCACCGCCGCCGGTGACCGTGACAGCCGACCCAACCTCGACGGTGCAGCCCCCCGCCGTCTACCGCGGCACCGACGACCTGCTGGGCCGCGGCCTGCAGTTCCAGGTGCAAGGCACCGGCGACCAGGGACAAGCTGGCGCCCCCTCCGCCCTGAGCGCCTGCACGTACAGCTGGACGCCGCCGGTCGCAGCTGACCTTGCCGTGACGGCAAGCACCCCGCCGCAGTCGCCAGGCAGCACACAACCCACGACGACGACGGCACAGGTCACGTTCAAGAACGGCCAGGTGCACGATCTCGGTGGCGTCGGCGGCACCCTGACCTATCAACTGCTGCAGAACGGCTCCGTGGTGAAGTCGGTCGGCCCGATCACGGATCCCACAGCGACCCTTGGCGGCGTCCTGCCCGGCGAGACCTATCAGGTACGAGTCCTGGCCAGCCCACCGCAACATCCCGAGGTCACTACGACGGTCGGGCCGGTCGACGTCGCCCCCGCATTCGCCGACTGGCCGCAGGTGCAACTCGACCTGCCGACGTTCGAGGCGCCCCCCGGGTTGGCCGGCACGCTGCACCTCCGGTTCACCTTCCCCACTGGCAGCGACGTGCGCGGCGAGACGTTCGACCTCGTCAACAGCACCCTGACGTGCGGCGGCGGTAATGCCTCCATGGACCTGACCGCATCCAACGTTTCGCCGGGCGATTCCTTGTCGTTCCCGGTCGACCGGGCCACCTACAACGGCCCCTGCACCGCCACCGTTCAGCTTGTCCAGGACCCGCAGTCGGCGACGAACCCGCCACTGTTCGGCGCCGGCCCGTCCAAGGCCGTCACCTCGGGACAGGTGCAGATCGACCCACCGTCGATCACGTCGACCGTCGATGACTTCAACGCGCAATGGGGCGGTTCGATCGGGAACCCCACTGTGATCGTCAGCTATCACGGCGGCGACGATCTGGCCGACGGTGGGCGCAACTGGCAGATGACCGTGTCGAACCAAAAGGGCACGTGCGGCACCGTCAACGGCAACCCGCCGCCGACGACCATCGACGTCGACAAGAACTGCATCCCGCAAGGCGGCCCCTTCATCGTCAGCGTCGACTACACCTACTTCGGCGCGCAAGCACACTTCGACGTACCGGTCAGTGGCACTGCACCGCAGCCGGTCGATCCGAACAACATCTCCTTCAGTGCCGCGTGGAACACCGACCCGAACCTGCCGCAGGTCGACCTGACCTATACCGGCACCCAGGACCTTCCCTCGATCGCGCCGCTGAAGTTCACGGAGAGCGTGACCTCGAGCGTCTCACCCGGGGTCACGTGCGGTAGCGGAACCGGCAACCCCGCCGATGGGCCACCGCAGATCAGCGTCGACCTGACCGCCTGCCCACCGGCAGCGCAGGACGGGACCGCAGCGGTCTACACGGTGGCGATCTCGTTCACCGACCCGAATTACGGTCAGACTGGCAACTACACCTATACGGTGCAGGGCACGCCGCCTACCTAATCACTGCGCACGACCGAGGAGCGACATTGGCCAGTCCCAGCGACAGCATCGGGCGGGTTGCGCACGACGTCGACCGGCTGTGCCAGAACATGGGCTACGTCATCCAGGGCAAGCCCGAGACGTTGCGCCAGGCCGTCATGTGCCTGCTCGCCGAAGGTCACCTGCTTCTCGAGGACGTCCCTGGCACCGGCAAGACGTCCCTCGCTCGCGCGCTGGCGTCATCTGTCACGTTGACGTGGCACCGCATCCAGTTCACGCCAGACCTGCTGCCCTCGGACGTCACCGGCGTGTCGATCTACAACCAGCGCAGCGGCGAGTTCGAGTTCAAGCCCGGTCCGGTGTTCGCCAACATCGTCGTCGCTGACGAGATCAACCGTGCCTCGCCGAAGACGCAGTCGGCGCTGCTCGAGGTGATGGAGGAGGCGACGCTGACGGCGGACGGCGTTACGCACGAGATGACGCGCCCGTTCATGGTGGTCGCGACGCAGAATCCGATCGACATGGAGGGCACCTACATCCTCCCGGAGGCGCAGGTCGACCGGTTCCTCATGAAGCTGACCCTCGGCTACCCGAGCCCGGACGCAGAGGCCGAGATTCTGC
>DATFTS010000075.1:0-1718 GCA_035261645.1 Jatrophihabitans sp.
ACCACGCAGGCACACCACAAGGCGCAGATGCCGGCTGTCGCGCAGGATGGTGAGCAGCTCGTCGTCGACGCCCTGGGCCGTCACGTGCTCGAACTCGTCCAGGACGAGGGTAAGAGCGTCGGTCGCCTGAAGGAGTGCCCCACGCACACGTGCCCGTGGGTTCGGACCATCCGGCACGACAAGATCCGGCACATCCTCGAGAGCCCGCAGCACGGCCGCCCAAAACTGCGCCCGGTCCGCGAAATCGGCACCCAGTCGTATCCACGCCGCACGCGCTGCGTTGTCGGGGCGCTCGCGCAGGTACTGCGCCACCAGCGTGGATTTGCCGAAACCCAGCGGTGCCCGCAGCACCGTCAGGGGCACGTCGGCGTCCAGCAACGAGGTCAGTCGCGGACGCTCGACCAGTACGCGCGGCAGCCGGGGTCCGACCGCCCGAGGTGTCGGGACATTCGTCCGCCCGACGGCCTGAACCAGGGCCATACGTTTTCTCCCGGGCGTCGGTGCGGGCTTCGGGACTGGTCCCGCCTGTACGCCGTCGCAGAAGGTTAGCGAACCTCGTCCGGACCCGCTGTGTTCGCGGGGTCGCGGACGCGAACCAGTGGCGACCACCTGCAGGGTCTGATGTGGGGGTTCCAAACCGGACGAAGCCGTGCGCCAGTGGTTGCGATCTTGCTCCTGCAGGGTTTCGGGAAGCAAAGGTCCTCGTTCGACCTGTTCTGGCGCGAACCCCACGTGTGAGCACCGTTAGCTTCGCGACGGTCCGCTCTGCCTCGTGCCACGATGCGCCGGCGCAGCGGGCTCCTCTGCACCACGCCTTGGATGGAGCCGATCCGTGCCCGCACCCCGTCACCGTCGCCCCGACGCTTCCCGACCGCGCAGCCTGCGCCTGTCCGGTGGGCGTCACCGCCGAATCCGGTACGCACTGCGCCGAGCCAAGATCACGACGGTGCTGGCCGTTTCGGCCCTCGTGACGATGGTGCTGGTCGGTCCGACGAATGCGCTGGCCGCGACCGACGCGTCGGTCTCGATCACGCCCACCACCTCGACTGTCGCCAGCGGCACGACGGTCACCTACACGATGTCGGTGTCGTGCAGCCTGTCGAGCGGCAGCTGCACCGGCACGACGGTCTCGTTCCCTACGACCGCGTTGACGGGCGACGGCACCACGACCGACTTCGGGTCGTGGATCACCAACGGCAGCTGCGCGACGGCCGGCGTCACGCTGAAGGTCACTGGCGGCACCGCGACGTTCACGTACGGCAACGTGGCCAGCGGCAGCACCTCGAACTGCACCTTCACCGTTAAGGCGTCGAACCTGACCACGGCGAACGACGCGCAGGCGACAATCACGCCCACCATCGCCGGCAGCAACTTCACTGGCGGTGCCGGCACCCCGGTCAAGCTCACGCTCACGGCGAGCCACAACGCGACTCTGGGTCAGAGCACGCCGTTGGCCAAGATCACGTCGGGCTCGACGTTCTACTACGCGATCGGTCTCAACTGCGGCAGCGGCACCGGTGACATCGGGCAGTCCGCGATCACGGTCACCGAGAAGCTGCCGGCCGGGTTCACCTACACCGGGAACACGCCGTCCGGTGCTCCCGGCACGGTCACCTACGACGCGGCGACGAACACCCTCACGTACTCCGACCCGACCGGCAGGTCGTGCGGCGGCTCGTTGCGCGTCACCGGCATCGCTGCGACCAACGGCGTCGCGG
>DATFTS010000076.1:0-4985 GCA_035261645.1 Jatrophihabitans sp.
GGAGGGCACCTTGTACGGGGCCAGCCGCGCGGCGCAGAACCGGTGCAGCTCGCGCTCGTCGGCCTGCGCGCCCTCGTGCAGGACGACGTAGGCGCGCGCCGTTTCGCCGCGGTAGTAGTGCGCGACCCCCACGACCGCACACGAGTCGACCGCAGGGTGCTCGGCGAGCACGTCCTCGACCTCCGACGGGAAAATGGTGAACCCGCTCGCGAGGATGACGTCGCGTTTGCGGTCGAGGATCGTCACGAAGCCGTCGCCGTCCATGGTCGCGATGTCCGCGGTGTGCAGCCACCCGTCGTGCAACATGACCTGCGATTCGCGCGGCTGGCGCCAGTAGCCCCGAAACACCTGCGGTCCACGTACGCACAGCTCGCCCGATGAACCGATCGGCACCTCCCGGGTGGGATCGTCGCCATCGACGATGCGCACGTCCGTGTTGGGCAGCGGCACGCCGATCGTGCCCGGCCGAGCGTTGTGGTCGAGCGGATTGGCCAGCGCAACGGGGGAGCACTCGCTGAGCCCGTACCCCTCGACGAGCCGGCCACCGGTCACCTTTGCGAAGCCCTCGACGAGCTCGGGCGGCAAGCGCATCGCGCCCGACACGCAGGTGCGGATCGAACTCAGGTCGTGCCGGGTGGTGCGCCGCGAGTGCACGACCTGGTCGTACATCGGCGGAACGCCCGGGAACACGGTCGGGCGCCATTTGTCGATCGCGCCGAACAGCAGGCCCAGTTCGAACGTCGGCAGCAGCACGATCGTGGCGGCGATCAGCGTCGGCATCGTCAGGCACATCGTGAGGCCGTAGACGTGGAAGATCGGCAGCGCGGCAAGCACTGTTTCGTTGCCGCGTTGGACATCCGGGTCCCACGCGGAGGCCTGGTGGGCGTTCGCAACGAGGTTGCGATGCGTGAGCATCGCGCCCTTCGGCAGCCCGGTGGTGCCGCCGGTGTACTGCAGCAACGCGAGATCGCGCTCCGGGGTGAACTCGACCTGCGGCGCGGTGCCCGCCGGGGTGTGCAGCAGCCGGGCGAACTGCAGCACATCCGCGTCCTCGGGCAGCTCTGCGACGAGTTGCTCGCGCTTGTCGCGCATCTTGCCGAACGGCAGCCGCAGCGCGAGCCGCTTGCCGGACGGCAGGTACTCGGCGAGCGACGTAACGATGATGTGCTTCAGCTCCGTCTCCGCGCGGATGCCCGCCAGCCGGTCGTACGCGCCGTCGTACACGATCGCGATCGTCGCGCCGCTGTCGGTGAGCTGATGGCGCAGCTCGGAGGGCGTGTACAGCGGGTTGTGCTGCACGACCACCCCGCCGAGGCGCAGCACGGCAAAGAATGCGATCACGCTCTGCGGGCAGTTCGGCAGGATCAGCGCGACCCGGTCGCCCTTGCGTAGCCCGAGCCCATGCAACGCACCGGCGAACCGGTCGACGGCGTCGGCGAGGGCTCGGTAGGTGATCGTCCGGCCGAGGAACGCCAGCGCGGGCCGGCGTGGGAAGTCGCGCGCCGCGTCGTAGAGCAGTTGGTGCAGGGGCGTGTCGGGGATCTCGACCCGCTCCGGCACGCCCGCGGCGTACCAACGCAGCCACGGGCGCGATCCGTAAGCGGCTGCTCCCACCGCCACGATTCAAGCACCAGCGGCGGACTCTGGCATAGAGACGGTGCGAACGATCTGCTGCACATTCCATGAGTTGCCGTCCGGATCCTTGAAGTAGACGAACCGCCCCCACGGCAGATCTTCGACCGCACCGACGTCCAGGCCGCGACTTGCGAACTCTTCGCGAGCCCGGTCAGCGTCGTCGACGACCAGCTGCAGGCCCTCCAGCGAACCGGGCGGCATCGTGGTCAGACCCTCGCCGATGCAGATCGAGCAGCCCGAGCCCGGCGGGCTGAGTTGCACGAAGCGCAGTGTCTCGTTGACGCGATGATCGTGATCGAGGGTGAACCCGACCTTTTCCACGTAGAACTGCTTCGCGCGATCGACGTCTGAGACGGGAATCGTCACAAGTTCGAGCTTCATCTCCATGCCGGGGACGGTAGCCGCGGGCACCGACAAAACTGGAGCCGCGTCGGTCGGTCAGCCCCTCGGCGCGGCGAAGCCCACAAGGCGAAGGGAGCGGGCGTGCACATCGGCCCATCCGCCAGGCAACTCGAACACCGCGGTTGCGCTGGTCGGGAAGCCGGCCAGCATCTCCTGACGGGCTTCGGAGTCCCCATCGCCGTCGTCGAGGTCGTATGCCACCGCGGCGAAAGAGGGGTTGTGGCCGACGAGCACCAGCGTCTGCACCTCCTCGGGCGTGTCGTTGATCAGCTCGAGCAGCGCGTCCTCGTCGTTCTCGTAAATGCGGTCGTCGACGTCCGGATCCGGCGGGTCCGTCAGCGCCTGCGCAGCGCGCTCCCAGGTCTGGCGCGCCCGTGTCGCCGGCGAGATCACCACCTGGTCGGGTGCGACACCCTGCTCGGCAAGCCACCGGCCGACCGCCGCTGCGTCGCGCCGACCGCGCGGTGCGAGCGCCCGTGCCGCGTCAGACGGCCCGTCGGTCTTCGACTTGGCGTGCCGCAGGAGCACCAACCTCCGTGCCATGACTCGACGCTAGGCGATGGCACCGGCTGAGCGCAGCTGTTCGACCTGCGCCGCCGGGTAGCCCAGCTCTGCAAGCACATCCTCCGTCGCGCTGCCCACCTCGCTCACGGCGCCGACCGCCGCCGGGGTGGCCGAGAACCTTGGTCCGGGGGCCGGCATCGGTGCACCCGCAACTTCGACGAACGAGCCGCGCTCGACGTTGTGCGGATGGTGCACTGCTTCGGCGAGCGTCAACACCGGCGCCACGCAGGCATCGAGGTGAGCGAGAAGGTCCGCCCACTGGTCGCGCGTCTTCGTCCGGAACGTGTCGGTGAGCACCTTCGCGCACGCGTCCCACTCGTCAGGGTTGTAGGGCGACGGCGTGCTTGCCGGGTCGAGCCCGAGCGCACTGATGAGCGCCGTCCAGAACTGAACCTCGAGCGCGCCGACCGCCAGCCACTTGCCGTCCGCGGTTTCGTAGCAGCGGTAGTTCGGGGCGCCTCCGTCGAGCATGTTGGCGGCGCGCTCGTCCTTCCACCCGCCGCGCGCCATGAACGTGCGGGTCATGGAGCCGAGGTAGGACGCGCCCTCGGTCATCGCGGCGTCGATCACCTGGCCTTCGCCTGTTGCGCGTGCGTGCAGCAGCGCCGCGAGCAGCCCGGTGGCCAGGAACATCGCGCCGCCGCCGAAATCGGCGACGTAGTTGATCGGTGGGGTGGGCGGCCCGGTGGCTGGCCCGATGCCATGCAGCAGCCCGGTGATCGCGAGATACGTGATGTCGTGGCCGGCGGTGGGCGCCAGCGGGCCGTCCTGCCCCCAACCGGTCATCCGTCCGTACACCAGCTTCGGGTTGCGGGCCAGCACGACGTCAGGGCCGATGCCCAACCGTTCGGCGACGCCCGGGCGAAAACCCTCGATCAGCACGTCGCACGTCTCCGCAAGCCGCAGTGCCACCTCGGCGCCCCCCGGCTTGCGCAGGTCGAGTGCGAGCGAACGCCGGCCGCGGCCGAGTTGGCTGGCGGCCAGCGCGTCGCCCAGGCCGGTGGCACCGGGCAGCCGGTCGATGCGGATGACCTCCGCGCCGAGGTCGGCGAGCAGCATGCCGAGGAACGGCACCGGTCCTATCGCCGGTAGTTCAAGAGCGCGAACTCCCTCGAGAGGTCCGCCCATGCGCATCGTCCTTCCACCGTCGAGCGCCGGTCAGAAGGTCTCGCCGTTCTCCGCCTTCTTCCGCAGCAACGGGTTCGGCTCGAAGCGTGCGCCGTACTTGGCGGCGAACTCGTCCGCACGCGCCACAAAAGCATTGACGCCGCCCGGGTAGCCGTTGATGTACTGCAGCACACCGCCGGTCCACGGCGGAAAACCGATGCCCATGATCGACCCGATGTTGGCATCGGCAGTCTGGACGATCACGCCCTCCTCGACGCAGCGCGCCGACTCGACGGCCTCGATGACGAGCATGCGCTCTTCGAGCTCGTGGATGTCGACCTCCCCAGGGTCGCCCTTCACCGGGAACACCTCGGCCAGCCCCGGCCAAAGGCCAATGCGCTTGCCGTTCTCGTCGTAGTCGAAGAAGCCCGCGCCGCGCAGACGTCCGGGACGGCCCAGCTCGACCATCTTCTCCACGATCGCCTCGGCGGGGTGTGCGACGTAGCTGTCGCCCGCCGCTTCCTTCGCCTCGTTGCGGATCTTCAGGAACAGTTCGAGGTTGAGCTCGTCGGCCAACTGGAGGACGCCGACCGGGTACCCGGCCTGCGTCGTCGCCTGCTCGATCGTCGCCGGCGCAACGCCCTCGCCGAGCATTGCGAGGCCTTCGTTGACGAACGTCCCGATCACCCGCGAGGTGAAGAAGCCGCGGCTGTCGTTGACGACGATCGGCGTCTTCTTGATCTGCGCCGCGTAGTCGAGCGCGCGCGCCAGCGCCTCGTCCGAGGTCTGCTCACCGCGGATGATCTCCAGCAGCGGCATCTTGTCAACCGGCGAGAAGAAGTGCAGGCCGATGAAGTCCTGCTTGCGCTCGACCCCCTCGGCCAGGATCGTGATCGGCAGTGTCGACGTGTTCGAGCCCAGCAGCGCGTCCGGCGCCACGATGTTCTCCGTCTCGCCGAACACCTCGACACTGCCGATAACGATCCTGGCCGAGGGGGTCGAGCGGAAGCAGGACTTCATCGGCCTGCACTTCTTCTCGCCGGTCGACAAGATGCCGCTGCTGGAGATCATCCGCGGTGAGCAGACCTCGGACGAGGCGCTGGCGCGCGCGCTTGACTACGCTGCGCAGATCAAGAAGACGCCGATCGTCGTCAACGACAGCCGCGGCTTCTTCACCTCACGGGTGATCGGGACGTTCGTCAACGAAGGCCTCGCAATGCTCGGCGAGGGCGTTGCGCCGGCGACGATCGAGCAGGCGACGACGCAGGCCGGGTACC
>DATFTS010000077.1:0-5735 GCA_035261645.1 Jatrophihabitans sp.
GGGAAGCTCGCTGGTCAGACGGTCTTGCGCTCGCTCGTCCTCCGCAGGCCGACAACGCAGGTCGTGAAGGTCGGGACGAAGCGCCATCCGGTGCGCACGCCGACCGTCGCATCCGCGCCCAATCTCCCGCCACCCAGCCCCGGCAGCGCGAAGGCGATCGCCCGCGATCTGCTCGCTCAACGGGGTTGGGGCGACGCGCAGTACAGCTGCCTGGTTTCCATGTGGGACCGCGAGAGCGGATGGAACGTGCACGCCGCGAACCCGAGCGGCGCTTACGGCATCCCGCAGGCCTTGCCGGGTTCGAAGATGGCCTCCGCCGGACCGGACTGGCAGAACAACGCGACAACGCAGATCAAGTGGGGCCTCGGCTACATCTCCGAGCGCTACAGCACACCTTGCGGTGCGTGGTCGTTCTGGCAGTCCAACGGCTGGTACTGACCGCCGCCTGTCCCGCCAGCCGACCAAGGAGGTCGCGTGAGCCGGACCCTGCTTGGTCCGGCGGAGATCCGCGCGCTCGCCGGCGAGCTCGGCATCCGTCCCACCAAGTCGTTGGGGCAGAACTTCGTCCACGACGCCAATACCGTTCGCCGCATCGTCCGCAGCGCGCAGCTGGAGCCCGGCGAGACGGTGCTTGAAGTAGGCCCCGGGCTCGGCTCACTCACCCTCGGGCTGCTCGAGGCCGGCCACCCGGTGATCGCCGTGGAGATTGACCCCGCGCTCGCTGATGCGCTGCCGGGGACGGTCGCCCAACGGCTGCCATCGGCACCCCTGTCGGTGCTGACGGCCGACGCGATGCGCATGACCGAGGTGCCGGACGAGCCGACCGCACTCGTGGCCAACCTGCCCTACAACGTGGCGGTGCCGGTGATCCTGCATCTTCTGCAGGTCGTGCCGTCGTTGACGAGCGGGCTGGTGATGGTGCAGGCCGAGGTCGCCGACCGACTGGCCGCGCAGCCCGGATCGAAGATCTACGGCGTGCCGAGCGTCAAGATCGCCTGGTACGCGGCCGCAGTGCGCGCGGGGGCCGTTCCGGCGAGCGTGTTCTGGCCGGTGCCCAACGTCGAGTCGGGACTCGTCCGGTTGACCAGACGCCCGCCCCCGGCGACGAGCGCAAGCAGGCAAGAGGTCTTCGCCGTCATCGATGCCGCGTTCGCGGCGCGGCGAAAGACACTGCGTGCTGCGCTTGCCGGCTGGGCCGGCTCACCCGACGCCGCCGAACGCGCGCTGCGGGCAGCCGGCATCGCCCCGACCGCCAGAGGTGAAACGCTCACCGTGGATCAATTCGCAAAACTGGCCGAGCACCGCTCCTAGGAGCGGCCGGCGAAGAGGCTCGTCACCGAGCCGTCCTCGAACACTTCCTTGATCGCCATGGCCAGCAGCGGGGCGATGGAGAGCACGGTCAGCTTGTCGAACTCCTGCTCCGCGCGGATCGGCAGGGTGTTGGTGACGATCACCTCGCTGATCCGCGAGTTCTTCAGCAGGTCGGTAGCCGAACTTGAGAAGATGCCGTGCGTCGCTGCGATCACCACATCGGTCGCGCCGGCATTGAACAGCAGGTCGGATGCCTTGGTGATCGAGCCCGCAGTGTCGATCATGTCGTCGATCAGCAGGCAGCACCGTCCGTTGATGTCACCGACCACCCGGTTGGCCACCACCTCGTTGGTCGCGTCGATGTCGTGACTCTTGTGGACGAACGCGATGTCCAGGCCGCCGAGCGCGTCCGCCCACTGCTCGGCCGTCCGCACCCTTCCGGTGTCGGGCGAGACCACGATGATGTCCTCGTGGCCGTACTTCTTGCGGACGTACTCGGCGAGGATCGGCAGCGCGAACAGGTGGTCGACGGGGCCGTCGAAGAAGCCCTGGATCTGTGCGGTGTGCAGGTCGACTGCCATCAATCGGTCGGCGCCGGCGGTCTTGAACAGGTCGGCGATCAGCCGGGCGGAGATCGGCTCGCGGCCGCGGTGCTTCTTGTCCTGGCGCGCGTACGGATAGAACGGCACCACGACGGTGATCCGCTTCGCCGACGCACGCTTGAGCGCGTCGACCAGAATCAGGCTCTCCATCACCCACTCGTTGATCGGGGTGGTGGTGGATTGGATGACGAACGCGTCGCTGCCGCGCACCGACTCGTTCGGCCGGATGAACAACTCGCCGTTCGCGAAAGTGCGGCGGGTGGTCGGCGTTATCGCGGTGCCGATGTGCGCCGCGATCTCGTCGGCGAGCTCTGGAAACGCGCCGCCGGAGAGCAGGACGAGACTCTTGCGCCCCGCCATCTCGAGATTCGACATCAGCCTTCGTCCTTCTGCTGCTCGAGTGCGCGTTCCGCGGCCGCAGCCGCCGGAGTGCCGGAGCGTTTCCTCTTAACCCAGCCTGCCACGTTTCGTTGTTGCGCGCGGGCCACCGCCATCGCACCCGGCGGCACGTCCTGCGTGATGACTGAGCCGGCCGCGGTGTAGGCGCCGTCGCCCACCGAGACGGGCGCGACGAACATGTTGTCGGCGCCGGTGCGCGCGTGGCTGCCGATGACGGTGTGGTGCTTGTTCACGCCGTCGTAGTTGACGAAGACGGTGGCCGCGCCGATGTTGGTCTGCTCGCCGATCGTCGCGTCGCCGACGTAGCTGAGGTGCGGGATCTTCGTCCCCTCACCGACCTCAGCCTTCTTGAGCTCCACGTAGGTGCCGATGTGGACGCCGTCGGCCAGGACGGTGCCGGGCCGCAAGTAGGCGAACGGGCCGATCGTCACGTCAGCCCCCACGACCGCCTCGACCGCGACGGCGCGGGAGATTTCGGTGTTCGGCCCGACGGTCGTGTCCGTCAGGCTCACCTGCGGCCCGATCGAGGCTCCGCTGTGGACGTGCGTCCTGCCGTGCAGGTCAACCGACGGCCAGAGCGTCACGTCCGGCTCAAGCCGCACCGACGCGTCGACCCAGGTCGTCGCCGGGTCGACGACCGTGACGCCGGCCCGCATGTGCGCCTCCAGCAGCCGCGCGTTGTACGTGCGGTGCGCCGCGGCCAGTTGCACCCGGTCGTTGCAGCCGGCCGTCTCGAACGCGGGCGCAAGCACGGCACCCACCCGGTGCCCGGCGTCGACCAAGATGCTGACGACGTCGGGGAGGTACTCCTCACCCTGTGCGTTGTCGGTCGAGAGCTTGGTGACGGCCTCGCGCAGCAGCGCGTGGTCGAACGCGTAGACGCTGGTGCCGACCTCGGTGACCTCAAGCTCCTCCGGCCCGGCGTCGCGCTGCTCCACCATTCGCACCACCGAACCGGACCCGTCCCGCAGCACCCGGCCGTAACCGGTCGGATCGTCGAGGACGCTGGTCAGCAGGGTGGCCGCTGCGCCCGACGCCTCGTGCTTGGCAACGAGCGTGGCCAGGGTCTGCGCAGTCAGCAACGGTGCGTCGCCGGGCAGGACGACCACGGTGCCCTCTGCGTCCTCCGGCACCGCGCTCAGCGCGATCCGCACGGCGTGGCCGGTCCCGTTCTGCTCGTCCTGCACGACCGGCTCGGCATCAGGTGCCACAGCGGCCAGGTGGTCGGTCACCGCGTCCCGGCCGTGCCCCACCACGACGACCGTCTGCCTTGCGGCCAACGGCGCCGCCGCGGCGAGGACGTGGCCGACCAGCGATCGTCCGGCGAAGCCGTGCAGCACCTTCGGAACGGTGGATTTCATCCGGGTGCCCTCGCCGGCTGCGAGGACGACGACGGCGAGGGGGGCCGGCGTGGGCGAGTCAGGCACGGTCAGTCGGCACCTTTCGTCGGCGTTCCACTGGCTGTTCCACTGGCTGGGGGACTCGGACTCGAACCGAGACTGCAAGGCTCCAAAGGCCTGCGGGCTGCCGATTACCCCATCCCCCAAGTTGGATGGCTCTTCGCGCGAGCGTGCACCGCAGCGTCGCGGCTGCGATGCTTACTCCTGTCAGTACGCAGTTCAGCCTATTTCATGGCCCAATGTTTGCTTGCCAGCCATCATGGGCTAACGCTTTGCCGCCGTCCTTGGCTAGGCTGAAGCTGCCTACGCTGACGTAAGTTACGCTGCCGTAACTGACAGTACTGACTCGCCCGGTTGTTGCGCCTCGAAGCCATCCGTGAGCTGCGGCTCCATCACGAGGAAGACGCACCCACTCCATGACGCTTGTCGACGAACGACCAACCGCCAACGGACCGAAGCCGACCTTCGAGGGGACGAAGCGGCGTGGCGAGCAGTTCATGCTGTACACGTTCGTCATCTTGCCCTTCCTCGCCTTCCTCGCGGCGGTGCCCGTTGCGTGGGGCTGGGGGCTCGGTTGGACGGACGTGATCCTGTTCGTCGTCTTTTATTACCTGTCCGGGCTCGGCGTGACGATCGGATATCACCGGCTGTTCACGCACGGCTCGTTCAAGGCCAACCGGCCGCTGCGGATCGTGCTTGCGAGCGCTGGTTCCATGGCGATCGAGGGGCCAGTGATCCGCTGGGTCGCCGACCACCGACGCCACCATGCGTACAGCGACCGCGAGGGCGATCCGCACTCGCCGTGGCGCTTCGGTAGCTCCCCACGTGCCTTGTTCAAGGGACTGTGCTGGGCGCACATCGGCTGGCTTTTCGACGAGATGCACACCAACCGCGAGAAGTACACGCCGGACCTGATGCGCGACAAGGACATCTACCGCGTCGAGCAGCTCTTCCCGGTGCTCCTGCTGCTCTCGCTGTTCCTGCCGCCCCTGATCGCCGGGCTGATCCACATGTCCTGGGCGGCGGCGCTGTCCGCGTTCTTCTGGGCGTCCCTGGTGCGTGTCTTCCTGCTGCACCACGTCACGTGGTCGATCAACTCGATCTGCCACACGATCGGTGAGCGGCCGTTCCAGGCGCGCGACAAGAGCACCAACTTCTGGCCGCTGGCGATCCTGAGCTTCGGCGAGAGCTGGCACAACATGCACCACGCCGATCCCACCGCGGCCCGTCACGGCGTGTTGCGCGGCCAACTGGACACGTCCGCGCGCATCATCTGGATCTTCGAGAAGTTCGGCTGGGTCAGCGACGTGCGGTGGCCGAAACCAGAGCGCATCGCGAAGTTGCGCACCGAGGCCGCCTAACCCCCAGCGTCACCTGGGCGATGTAGAAAGGTGCTCCACAAAACCTGCTACATCGGGAGAACGCTGCCGTGCCGCTGACGCGTCGCCTTGCGATCGGTGCGCTCGTGGTGCCAGCGCTCGTCTTCGCCGCCGCGGCAAGCAGCGCGCTGGCGTCATCAGCCCACCAGGAGCCAGCCGGCGTCACGGCAGTGGACGTGCGCTCCGGGCACGCCCTCCCTGACGATCCGGTGATCCGCGCAGGGGAGAAGATCAGGCTTGTGGCGGGCGGTTTCGCGCCGCAAGCCCGCGTCGTCGTCGGGCTCGTCGGAGTCGGACTTTTCGGCTCGGTCGTCTCGGACGGCGCGGGCCAAGCGCTCTACACCTATGTCGTGCCTGAGTCCCTTCGGCGCGGCTCATACCGGCTGATCTTCAGCGGCCCTGTCGCCTCCTCGAGCGCGCGGAGTGGAACGAGCCGACCGGCGGCAGGCGTCATCCAGGTGACCGTGCCGCTCGTCGACCAGTGGCCGTTCCGGATTCAGGGGGCGTCGGGGGCCCGGCCGTCCCTCGGCGTCAGCGGCGCCGAGCAGAGCAGGGGCGCCGAGCACGGACCCACCTCGAACACGGGATCGGACGTGCTCGACCTGCTCGCCGTCGGGTTGCTCGCCGTCGGCGTCGGAGCGTTG
>DATFTS010000078.1:0-6831 GCA_035261645.1 Jatrophihabitans sp.
GCCCGGCACCGGGCTCTCGCCGGACCGGATGCTGCTCGCCCGCGGCTTCTCCTACGCCGACGCGCACCGCGCCCGGCTCGGTGTCAACTACAAGGAGATCCCGGTGAATGCCCCGAGGTCCGAAGTGCACAGCTACTCCAAGGACGGCGTGGGGCGCATTCACAACGCCACCGATCCCGTCTACGCGCCGAACTCCAAAGGTGGCCCGCAGGCCGATCCCAGCGCGGCGGCCGAGGTGCGCTGGTACACCGACGGCGAGATGGTCCGCACCGCCTACACCTTGCGCGCCGACGACGACGACTGGAGCCAAGCCGGCACCCTGGTCCGCGACGTCCTCGACGACGCCGCCCGCCAGCGCCTCGTGAACAACATCGTCGGGCACCTGCTCAACGGGGTGAGCGAACCGGTGCTCGAACGTGCCTTCGAGTACTGGCGCAACGTCGACACCGATCTCGGCGACCGCGTCGAGAAGGGCGTCCGCGCAGGACAGACGTGATCTCCGGCGCATGACCGGGCCGAGCCCGGCGCGCGGTCAAGTACCCGCGCGCCGGGCAGTCGACCCGAACTGCTTCTGCACCACGTCGACGAAGGCCCGCGTGGCTGCGCGGGATGCGGGGTTCTTCGACGAGATAAGCGAGATCTCCAGATCGAGGGGCGGTTCCGTAGGGTGCGGCTCCCCTTCCAAAGAGGCGATGGCCGACGGAAGGACAAAGGCGATGCCGAAGCCGCACCTGGCCAGCGCGGTCGCGGTCGGGATGTCTGCCACCTCGACCGCGATCTCACGTTCGAGGTGGCGGTCGGCGAACACCTGCTCGATGAGCTGGCGAATGCCCCAGCCCTCCGGGTAGTCGACGAATGTCTCGCCGTCAAGGTCCTCGATCGCGATCGTCGTCGTTTCGGCCAGCCGATGATCGCGGGGTAGGACGACGGCGACCGGTTCCGAACCCAGCGACACGATGTCGATATCCGTCGGAGATCGGCTCGCAAGGGCCACGAAGGCGAGATCCAAACGACCCTGCTGCACGGCGCGGAGCAGCTCAGCCGAACCACGTGGCTCGACGCGCACCTCGATCTGGACGAGTGGCCGGTCGGCGCGAAAGGCGGCCAACACGTCACTGACGGCGCCGAAGGCGAGCGCCTGGAGGATCCCGACGCGTACGGTGCCCCGGACGCCGCCCTCGACATCGGCCACGGCGTCCCGCGCGTCGTCTGCCGCCTGGAGGATCCTGCGCGCCTCAACGAGCAGGACTTCGCCGGACTTCGTCAACTCAACGGCGTGCCC
Source organism: Jatrophihabitans sp. (assembly GCA_035261645.1). Lineage (GTDB taxonomy): Bacteria > Actinomycetota > Actinomycetes > Mycobacteriales > Jatrophihabitantaceae > Jatrophihabitans. Next base: position 1,283 of record DATFTS010000078.1, read on the forward strand.
GGTTCTCCTGAACAACTCCGTATGAAGCTGTCGCTCCAGCGAGCGAACAGATGCCGAGAGTGCTGACTGGGCGATGGGGATCTTTCGTGCCGCCCTGGTGAAGCTCAGTTCCTCTGCGACGACGACAAACTGACGAAGCTGTCTCAGCTCCAACATGTCTACACATTAGGCGGTAAGCCCCTGCCGCCGAACGTCTTCAAGGTTGCTCGTGCTGGGGCGCAGGTGGTCGCCACATCACCACCTCGCCGTCGACCGCCGGCGGCGAACCCGGATGCCCGTCCGGCACTGCCCGTGCGAGCCTGGAGTCATCGGCGCCCGGCAGCGCCAGGCCGGGCGCCGCGACGAGTGACCCGAAGCGAAGAGGAGCCGCAATGATGGCGACCTTGCTCTCGGTCAACGTGGGCCTGCCGAAGGACGTCGCCTGGCAGGGCCACACCGTGCACACCGGGATTTGGAAACGCGCCGTCGACGGACCGCGCCTCGTGCGTCGGCTCAACATCGACGGCGATGGACAAGGCGACCTCAACGGGCACGGCGGAGAGCAACGCGCCGTGCTGGTCTATCAGATCGAGTCACACCGACACTGGCAGCAGCAGTTCGGCCGGGACGACTTCGAGTTCGGCCAGTTCGGCGAGAACTTCACCATCGACGGGCTCAGCGACGACGAGGTGTGCGTCGGGGACCGCTACCGCATCGGCGAGGCCGAGTTCGAGGTGTCCCAACCGCGCGTCACTTGCTTTCGTGTCGGTATGCGACTCGGCCAACCCGAACTCCCCGCGCTGCTCGTGGCCCACCACCGCCCCGGCTTCTATCTGCGGGTGATCACCGAAGGGCATGTCCAGGCCGGCGACCAGATCGTGCGCACTCGCGTCGGTCGGCACGCAATCAGCGTCGCCGACATCGACGCCCTGCTCTACCTGCCCGACCGTGATATCGAGCAGCTCCGCGCTGCCGTCGACATACCTGCGCTCAGCCCCGGCTGGCAGCAGTCCTTCCGTGAACTGCTCGACGCAGCCGAGGACGGGACTCACGCCGACGCACCAGCCGTAGGTGTCGAGCCCGGCTGGAGTGGGTTCCGCCGCCTCCGCGTCGCCAAACTCGTCCACGAGAGTTCTACGGTGACCTCGCTCTACCTGACCAGCGAGTCCGGCGACCCCCTGCCGAGGCCGATGGCCGGCCAATACATCACCCTGCGCGCGGCTGGAGCCGGAGAGCCAGCGCCGGTTCGCAGCTATTCGCTGTCGTCGAGCCCAATCGCCGACATGTACCGGATCAGCGTCAAGCGGGAACCCCACGGCATCGTCAGCGCCTACATAAACTCCCAGCTGCGGCCAGGCTGGATCCTCGACGTGGCCGCTCCGCGTGGCGAGTTCGTGCTCACCGACGACGTAACCCCGCTGCTGCTCGTCTCGGCCGGCATCGGCGTCACACCAGTGTTGGCCATGCTCTACCAGCTTGCCGGCGCAACCACCACCCGCGAGGTGTGGTGGATCCACACGGCCCGGAACGCGGACCAGCATGCGTTTGCAGATGAGGCACACCAGCTCCTGCAATCACTGCCTCGGGCCCACGAACGCATCTTCTACACCTCGCCCGAAGCTGACCCACCGCCGTCCGGTCCTGTCATCCGGGGGCGGCCGGTACTCGCCAGCCTCGGACTGCCGGCCGACGGCACCGCCTACCTGTGCGGACCCGCACCGTTCATGAACGACATGCGCGACGCCCTGATCCAGATCGGCATCCGACCGGACGAGATACACACCGAACTGTTCGGCGCGCTACCGCCGATCAACCCCGGCGTCACCGATGTCCGGACTACGACCCCGCATCAGCCGCCCGGACCGGACGGGACCGGACCCGAGATCAGCTTTGCGCGCAGCGGACTCACCGTGCGCTGGGCCGACCGGCACCGCTCGCTGCTCGAACTGGCCGACGCCTGCGACGTCCCCACCCGATACTCCTGCCGCACCGGCGTCTGTCACACCTGCGTCACACCGATCCTGTCGGGCGACGTGTCGTACTCGCCCGACCCGCTCGAGATGCCAGATCTCGCTGAGGTGTTGATCTGCTGCGCGCATCCGGAATCCGACGTAGTACTTGATCTCTAAGTGGCGCCTTCGCTTGGCCTGGCCCGCTCAGCGGCGGTGCACGGCGCGTCGCGCGCGACGGCCCAGCATGACGAGCGTGAAGCCCGCGACCAGCGTGGCAAGACTCAGCAGGGTCAGCGTGGCAATACGGATGCCGGTGGATGCGAGCAGACCCGGCGACGTCTGCGCTGCCGCACCGCCAGCCTGGCCATTGCCACCGTTACCGCCCACGGCCACACCGCTGACGCCGAGCGATTGGCTGGACGACCCGGACTCAATTCCTGACGTTGACCCGCTGCCGCTGCCAGAGACGCTGCCAGAGACCGATCCGCTTTCGGACTCGGAGCCCGACTCACTTGTCGAACCAGACTCACTTGCCGAAACGGAGACGCTGCCGCTTTCAGACTCGCTGTGCGACGTCGATTCGCTCGCCGACTCCGATTCGGATGCCGACTTCGACTCTGACTCGCTTGCCGACTTCGACTCTGACTCGCTGGTCGAAGCGGTGACCGAGCCGCATCCGGTGTGCGCCGGGTTGCCTCGGCCCACGCCGTGGTTGCGGTCGCACTCATAGCCGGCGTTGTGGTCAGACCCGTTCGGCAGTTGACCCGGCGGGTTCTTGTTGTCCGCGTTGCCGACACAGCCGGCGCACGGCTTGCCCACTGCCTTGCCGTTGCCGTTGCCGTTCCCTGCCGACCCACCAGTCGTTGTCGCGTTGTACGGGCCCGAGGTCACCGCTCCGTGGGTGTGATTGGCCGGCGGTTGCGCGCCGGCGATCGTCCACGCCGACCCCACGACCGCCGCGACGGCGAGCGCGAGCAGCGCGTAGATCAGATTGCGCGATCGGTTAGTCCGGAGTCGAGGCATTCGCAAATCCCTTTCCGCGACGGCGCGGCAGAAGCTCACGCAAAGGAGGTGCTACTCGCAGGGCGGCGCCCGGTTGCACGAGCGCCGCTCCCGCGTGCCGGCCCTGAGGGGGTCGGCACGCCGAGTCAAATACCCGGGACAGAAGGTGCGCGAAACAGTATTAACCATGTCACTTGCTGCCAATGCAACTTTTTTCGACACGCACAGCGACGTGCGATCACACTGCGTGACGAAAGGCTCAAAGGTCCGGTCGGAAGCCCCGTCGCACGCGTCGCGGTATCGACGTCAGCCGGGCAGTGACCAGCGCTGGGCGGCGGTGCCGTTGCAGGTGAAGATCTGCAGTCGCATGCCAGGCGCCGCCGAACCGCCCGGGACGTCAAGGCACTTGCCGCTGCGCACGTTCACCAAACGCCCATCGGCACCGGACTTCCACTCCTGCGCAGGCGTTGCGTTGCAGCGGAAGAGCTGGACGCCCGTCCCGTTCGTCGTCCGCCCAGCAGCGACGTCCAGGCAGTGGCCCAACACGCGCAGCGTGTTACCGGTGTGGGTCACGATCTGCGCAGGCGTCAGGTTGCACCGCCAGGTTTGAATGGGAGTGGCGTTGCGCGTCCGCCCCCAGGTGTCATCAAGGCAGATCTGGTTGGCCGCGGCCACTGCCGCGCTCATCGCTCCGCGCGCCGCCAGCAAGCCGGATAGGTCCCAACTCTGCTCGTCGACCCGGGCGCAGGTGTCGATCGTGAGCGCGACATTGCTGCCTGTGGCGCCCTTCGGCACGTTCAGGCACTTTCCCGAGGCGCGGTTGTACAGCGAGTTGTCCGCCCGCCAGACCCAGCGCTGCGCACCCGACCCGTTGCACGTCCAAAACTGAACCGGGGTGCCGCGGCTGGTGCCGCCGTTGGCCACGTCGAGGCACCACGTGCTGGCGATCGATGCCACGTGCACGGCCTGCCTCGACGGGTCATAGGCGAACAACTGCTTCGTCACGCCGAGGCAGGGCGCGCTGAGCGCGCGGGTGCCATTGGCCTGCTGACCACGTGCCAGCTCAAGGCATCCGTAGCGCGAGCTGATCGCGCCCCTCCACGCTTGCTGATTTCCCGCCATCGTGACGGCGTGCGACCCCTTACCGTCGTCGCCGGTGATCAAGTACTTGTCGGTGACCGGTTCAGCGGAGGTCGGTGTGAACGTCACATGGACGGTAAGCGAGTCGCCCGGCGACACAGTCTGACCTTCGGCGATCGGCGCCGGCACGACGAACGGTGGCGCGGGAGGGCCGGCCTTGGTGATCGTCAGCAGCGACGTCCCGGAGTTCGTCACGACGAACGCGAGCGAGCTCGACTTGCCCGGCGCTACGTTGCCGAAATTCAGCGACGTTGTGTCGGACGACAGCATCGGGGCACCGGCGATACCGCGGCCGCTCACCGGCACCGTGACGACGGGACCCTGGTCCGCGGCAATCTGCAACTCGTCCGTGAACGAGCCAACTGCCGTCGGCGCGAACTGAATGGTCAGGGTGATCGACTCTTGCGGGCTCAGCGTCGTGTCCTCGAGTCCGCCATCGGTGTCGAGGATGCTGAACGGCCCCGAGGCCGGCGAACTGACGCTTTCGATCGTCTCGCTCGACGAACTCGTGTTCTGGATGATCAGCCCCAGTTGGGCCGCCATCCCAAGGCTGGTGTCCGGGAAATCTGCGCTGGTCGGCGTCGCAGCGAGGCCGGGTGCCGTGCCGATGCCGTGCAACGCGAACGCGTACGTGTCGTCGACGGTGGCGCCGGCATTTGCGAGGAGCTCCAGGGAGCCTGTTACCGCCCCGGTGTCGTCGGGGGTGAACGTGACCGGCACAGTGAACGTCTCGCCGGCAGCCAGCGTCATCGGCAACGTGAGCGCTGCGGCATCTATGGTGAACGGCGCTGAGGTGTGCACGTCGTTGACGGTGACCGCCTTGACAGCAGTCACCGTGACGTCCTGCGGCGAGGTCGTTTGGCCGACGGGCTGCTGGCCGAACTCGGTCGACGGCGCGCTCAACGCGGTGCTGATGGGCCGCCCGAACGCGAGGACCCGCCCGTCCAGCGTGCCGACGTACAGCCGCCCATCCGCCGTGGCCGGCTGGGTGAACTTCGCCATCGGCCCGAGGTTCCAGCTGGCCAGCGGCGCCCACGTTCCCGACTTCGGCGGCAGGCCGTACGCGCGCAGATAGTCGTCCTCTTCCGGATCGGCGCCGGTCGTCATCACCCAGATGACGGCGCTGCCGCTGGACGAACCGTCCGACGTCACAATCGGCGAGCCGGACATGAATCCGTAGATCTCACTGCTCGCGGCGACCACGCTCAACCTCGGCACGCCGTCGGCGTCAGCGGAAACCCGCAGCGCCTGCAGCGGCGAGTAGCGCGGCACCAGGAACACGAAATTGCCAGCGTCCGACGCGAACGCCGCCATCCGGCCCCAGAGTCCGCGCAGACGCACTTCGCTCAGATCCGCGTCCGTGCCACCGTTGCCCTGACCCATGCCGCCGAGATCGTCGCGATCGAGGAGCCGGACCACGCCGTCCTTCCCCGCCTGCATCAACAGGTGGGGATGGCTCGGCGTGCCAAATGCATC
>DATFTS010000079.1:0-3191 GCA_035261645.1 Jatrophihabitans sp.
GCCGAACTCCGTCACCTCACGCTGTCCGCGCTCCTTCTCGGCTTCGTCGGTCCAACACCTCCGCGTTGGTTGCTGGACGGGCTGGCAGAAGGGCTTGGCGGCGTCGTGCTGTTCGGGTCGAACCTCGGCGACGGGCGATCGGTCGACCGCCTTACCGTGCAGCTGCGCGCCGCGGCCGGACGGGACGTCGTCATCGCGCTCGACGAGGAGGGCGGTGATGTCACCCGCCTCGACACCGTGCGTGGCAGCGCCTCGCCCGGTGCCGCCGCGCTCGGTTATCTGGACGACCCGGACGCGACCGAGCGCGCGTACGCGGCGATCGGCCTCCGGCTGGCCGAAGCCGGCGTAACGGTCGACCTGGCGCCGGTCGCTGATGTCAACGTCGACCCGCGCAACCCGGTGATCGGCGTGCGTTCGTTCGGCGCCGACCCGCAACTGGTTGCGCGGCACGTCGCCGCTGCCGTCCGCGGGCTGCAGGGGCAGGGCGTCGCGGCCTGCGCGAAGCACTTCCCAGGGCACGGCGCCACGAGCGCTGATTCGCATGTCGAGGTCCCGACGCTCACCCGCAGTGCCGACGACATCGCCGCCGTCGAGCTGCCGCCGTTCGCCGCCGCGATCGAGGCCCGAGCGCGCGCGGTGATGACGGCGCATCTGATGGTCCCTGCGCTGGACGCCACGAGCCTCGCGACCGTCAGCCGCCCGATAACGAGCGCGCTGCTGCGGGAGCGTCTCGGCTTCACCGGCACGGTCATGACTGACGCGCTCGAGATGGGCGCGCTTGCCGACACGATCGGGATGGAGCGGGGGTTCGTCGCCGCGCTCGCCGCGGGTGCCGACACGATCGAGACAGGGGCGCTGGACTACCCGCACCTGCTGGACGAGATACCCGCTGCAGTGCAGCGCGCCCTCGATCAAGGCGAGCTCGCGCTCGATCGGTTGCAGGACGCCGCGGCGCGCACCGCCGAGCTCGCCAGTGCCGCCACGCCGCACCCCGTGCCGCCGCAGCCGCACCTCGCACGACGTTGCATCGAGCTCGCCGGGACGATCCCGAGGCTGCCGCGTCCGTTGGTGGTCGAAGCGCGTCCCCCGGGAGGCGTCGCGTCCGGTGACCTGCCCTGGTCCCTGGCTGACGAACTCGCGGCGCGAGTGCCTGGCACGACGCGCCTCGACGTGCACGACGCTGGTGAAGCAGCCGCCGCGATCGCGACCGCAAGCGGCCGCGGCCTCGTGGTCGTCGTCCGCGATCCGCTGCGGCACCAATGGCAGCAGGTGCTGGTTGATGGCGTCCGCACTCACCCGGCGGCAGTTCTCGTCGACGTCGGCTGGCCTGCGCCGCTGCCCGAAGGGCTGCCAATGATCCGCACCCGCGGCGTGGCTCCGGGGCTGCTCGGGGCCGCCGCCGAGTTGCTTGCCGATAGCTATTGACACACTAAATGGTCTAGTCCAATATTCGTCTAGGCCAATTGTGGGACTCGGCTTAACTCAACCTTGGAGGCTGGCGTGAAGCGATCCCTCGCGAGCGCAGTAGTCATCGCGGCGACGGTCGCCCTCACGACCGCGGCTTGCAGCAGTTCGGGCAAGTCCGGGGGCGGGGGCGCGGCGCTCAGCACGGACGGCAAGGGCAAGACGGTCACCGTCTGGCTGCAGGCCGATGCGCAGAACGGGTGGCCGGCGGTGGTCGACCAGGCGAACCAGCGCTTCGAGCAAGCGACCGGCGCCAAGGTGAACATCCAGTGGCAGGAGTGGTCGAACTACACCACGAAGCTCGACTCGACGTTCGCCGGCTCCACCGGCATTCCTGACGTCGTCGAACTCGGCAACACCCAGACGTCGTCCTACATCGCTGCTGGTGCGTTCGCCAACCTCACCGGGGCGAAGAAGGACTTCGAGAACTCAGGGACGTGGCTGACCGGTCTCGCGCAGTCGGGCACGTCCCCGGACGGCAAGCTGCAGGCGGTGCCGTACTACGCGGGTAGCCGGGTGGTGATCTATCGCAAGGACCTCTGGGCGAAGGCGGGCATCACGTCCGCACCGACCACGCTGGACGAGCTCTGGACCGACCTCGACAAGGTGAAGGCTGCCAACTCGAGCGACCCGTCGTTCTCCGCCTTCTATATGCCGGGCAAGTACTGGTACGCCGCGATGTCGTTCGTCTACGGCACCGGCGGCAGCATCGCCACCCAGAGCGGCACCAGCTGGAAGGGCAACCTGGAGTCGTCGCAGTCGCAGCAAGGCTTGCAGAACTGGCAGAAGCTGACGACCTACTCGGTCGGCGGCGCCACGAAGGACGAGTCCGATCAGGACGCGATCATGGCGCAGGGCCACGTTGCCGCGATCCTCGGCAACGGCTGGGAGGTCGGTGCGGTCACCGACCCGAAGACGGGCGATCCGAAGCTCGCCAGCGACCTCTCGACGTTCCCGATGCCGGGCACGAGTGCCGGCAACTACACGCCGTCCTTCCTTGGTGGGTCTGACCTTGCGGTGCCGCAGAAGGCCAAGGAGGCCGGCCTCGGTGCCGAGTGGATCAAGATCTACACCGACACGAAGAGCCAGACCATGCTCGCCAAGTTCGCGATCCCCAACACCACGTCGCTGCTGAGCGTCTACGAGCAGCAGAGCCAGGCCAACGTCTCCACCGGCGAGGCGGCGAAGAAGACCTGGTTCGTGCCCAACACGCCGAACTGGGCGAACGTGGAAAGTGGCAACGTGCTGCAGAACGCGCTGGAATCAATCGCAACAGGTAAGGCCGGCGTCGCCGCCGCGGCCAAGACCGCGGACGGTCAGATCGAGAAGATCCTGAACGCCGGCGCGTAGCGCACCGAGGAGACGAAGTGACATTGGCGCAGCAGCGGCCGACCCGTCGGCCGCTGCTGCGCCGCTTCCGCGGGTGGCAGCGGGCGCGAGCCGGGGGCCTGCCGTACCTGCTGATCCTTCCGGTCGTGCTGGTGTTGCTGCTGATCGCCGGCTGGCCTTTGCTGAAGATCATCCTGCTGTCGTTCCAGAAGCAGGAGTCGGGCAAGTACGCGCTGTTCCACGGCAGCGGCAGCACGCCGTTCGCCGGCTTCAGCAACTACGCCAACGCACTGACCGACTCGACGTTCTGGACGGTCGCGTTCCGGACCGTGGTGTTCACCGCGGTCAACGTCGTGCTCAGCCTGGTGATCGGCATGGCCATCGCGCACCTGCTCAAC
>DATFTS010000080.1:0-7427 GCA_035261645.1 Jatrophihabitans sp.
TGGAACATCCTCATCACCAGCCTGCTCGTGCTGCTGGCGTTCCCGATCCTGACCTCCGAGCTGCTGGTCCTGTACGCGGACCGGCATTTGCACTCGCAGGTGTTCGAGCCGAACAACGGCGGCGCCATCCTCTGGCAGCACCTGTTCTGGTTCTTCGGCCACCCCGAGGTTTACATCGTCGCGTTGCCGTTCTTCGGCATCGTCACGGAAATCATTCCGGTCTTCAGCCGTAAGCCGCTGTTCGGCTACAAGGGCATGGTCGTTGCAACCATCAGCATCGCTGCGTACTCGATGACCGTCTGGGCGCACCACATGTTCACCACGGGCGCGGTGCTGTTGCCCTTCTTCAGCGTTATGACCTTCTTGATCGCGGTACCGACCGGCATCAAGTTCTTCAACTGGATCGGCACGATGTGGCGCGGCGCCATCACGTTCGACACCCCGATGCTGTGGAGCCTCGGGTTCATGGTGACCTTCCTGTTCGGCGGGCTGACCGGCGTTCTGCTCGCAAGTCCGCCGATCGACTTCCACACGTCGGACACCTACTTCGTCGTGGCGCACTTCCACTACGTGCTGTTCGGCACGATCGTCTTCGCCGCGTACGCCGGCATCTACTTCTGGTTCCCCAAGTTCACCGGCCGGTACCTGGACGAACGGATGGGCAAGCTGCACTTCTGGCTGTCGTTCGTCGGGTTCCACCTCACGTTCCTCGTGCAGCACTGGCTCGGCGAGGCGGGGATGCCGCGCCGGTACGCCGACTACCTGCCGACGGACAACTTCACGACGCTGAACACGGTGTCGACGATCGGTTCGTTCGTCCTCGGCTCTTCCACGCTGTTGTTCCTCTGGAACGTCTACCGGTCCTACCGGTACGGCGAGCGGACCAGCGCCGACGACACGTGGGGCTTCGGCAACTCGCTCGAGTGGGCCACGACGAGCCCACCGCCGCGGCACAACTTCCACTCGATCCCGCGCATCCGCTCCGAGCGACCAGCCTTCGAGCTGCACTACCCGCACCTGGTTCCACGGTTGGAGGAAGAGGCGCACAGCGGTGGCGTGCATCGACGAGTCACAGCCATGAGCACCCGCGATCCCAACGAGGGGGTGCAGGGCGGTCCGTTCGCGGTGCCGATCGACGCCAACCCAGAAGGCGGCGGGCACCCACATCCGGAGGAGTGATTTCCGCTCGGGCGCCGTCGCAGGACACCGTGACCGCTAGCGACGCAGGCTCTCGATCAGTTCCGGCGTGACCTCGGCAAGGTTGTCGATCCGGGCGTCGGCCAGCCCGAGTGCCTCTGTGGAAGGCGGAAACGCCGCGTGCGGCAGCGCGACCACCGCCAGCCCAGCCGCGTGCGCGGCGCGCAGCCCATTGGTGGAGTCTTCGATCGCCGCCGTCTCGGGTGCCGGCACGCCCAGCCGGCGTACAACCTCGAGGTAGACGGCTGGTGACGGCTTGCCGCCCTCGACCTCCTCGGTCGAGACGGTGAACTCGAACAACGAGGTGATGTCGGCAGCATCGAGAACCGTGTCGATCAGCCGGCGCGGCGACGACGAGGCGAGCCCCAGCCGCCACCGTGGCGCGAGACGGGCGACTGCCTCCTGCGCGCCCGGGATCAATGGCAACGACGCCCGATAGCGCTCAGCCATCGCGTCGATCACCTCTTCGGCGAGCTGTTCCGGCGTACCCGGAACGCCGACCTCATCGGCCAGGTACGTCGACCATTCCCGTGTGCTCATGCCCATCATCGCTCTGGTGGCGGCCTGCGGCCACGGCAGCCCGTGCCGGGCGGCAAGATCGCGCCGGACCTCGTCCCACAGGCCCTCGGAGTCGATCAGCACACCGTCGAGGTCGAAGATCACCGCTCGCACCGGGCCAAGGCGTACGCGTTGGTCGTCCACGGCATCCACCGTATTGAGATCTTCTGTTGAGTGGCGCGAAATCGGTTTGGTGGCGCGATATTTCGCGCCACCAAACCGAGAACGCGCCACTCAACGTCCAGCCACGCGGCCCCGTCAGGTCCTTGCCCACTTAGCCGCGGCGAGACCATATGCCCCGAACGCGGCGAGCCCGACAGCGATCACGCCGAGCAGCAGCCGACCCATGGTCTGGTCCGCGAGCGTGCGCAATGCACCGTCCAGCCCGGTCGACTTCTTCGGATCGGTGGTGATCGCTGCCGCGATAACAAGAACGCCCACCAACGCCACGACCACACCTCGGGCAACATGGCCGAAGGCGCCCACGGCGATGACGGTCTTGCGCGCGTTCGGGGTCATGCGCTCGACCTGGAGTTCGCGCGTGAACTGCCGTTTGAACCCGGAAACGGCCATTCCGATGCCGACCCCGAGCACCACCAAACCGATGATCCCGACGAGCCAGCGGCCACCCGTGTGTTGCATGAGCCGCGCAGTCAGGTCTGCCTGCTGCTTGTCCTGGCTCTTGCCCGGAGAGCCGGCGAGGAATCGGATCGCAACGATGCACGATCCGACGTACACCAGCCCGCGCACGAGCGACTTCAGCCGCGCGCCGGCACCGTTGCCCTCGGCCGACGTGCCGAACGCGGCCTCGCTCAGCCGCCACAACGCGTACGCAGCGAATCCGATGGCGAGTCCGACGAGCAAGGCCTTGCCGCCCGAGTGCGACGCCACCGTGGCGAGGGCACCCTTCTGGTTGGCCTGCTGGCTGCCGTTTCCCACGGCAATCCGGATCGCCAGCCAGCCCAGCAGAAGGTAGACGAGCCCGCGCGCCACCAAGCCCACTCGGGCTGCGACGTGCACAACCGGCCGTCGCGCCAGAGCTGGGCGCGCCGCTGTCATCGCAGACATACGCCGCTCCTCTCGTGCGGAGGTTCTTTCCCGCGTTCGCGCTTTGTGAATCAGGCGGTCTCGCTAGGGTTCGCACGTGGCCCGGCGTCGCAACGTGGAGCTCCCCCATTCGCCTGACCTCCCCGAGATACTCGACCCGGCGCCGACCGAGCTGCTGCCGAGCGCGATGTGGGACGGCGTCGAGGCGGGGGGCGACACGTCGGCGGCGCCCTGGGTGACAGACGTGTACCTACGCGACAGTCGCTGGCTGCGGGCCGACCTCGTCGGCCGTCGGCTGTCCGGGCTGCAGTGTCGAGACGTCGAGTTCCGCAACTGTGACCTTTCCGGTGCCGTGCTGGCGGACGCCGACCTGACCCGAGTGACGTTCGAAAGTTGCCGGACGAGCGGGCTGGTGCTCAGCGGCGCGGTGCTGCAGGACGTCAATTTCGTCGAATGCAAGTCCGATGGTGTCGATCTTCGGATGGCGCGGCTGCGCCGCACGGCCTGGCAGCATTCGTCCATGCAGAACGCCGATTTCTACCGCGCCGAATTGACCGACGTCAGCCTGCTGGACTGCGAGCTGGCCGGCGCCGGCTTCGAACAGGTCAAGATCGACCGAGTGGCCCTCGGCGGGTCAGCGGTGGACGGCATGCGGGGCGTGCGATCGCTCGCCGGCGCGCGGATCGACCAGGGTCAGGCCCTTGTGCTCGGCGCCTTGCTGGTCGGCGAGCTCGGCTTCGAAATCGGCTCATCGCCCTGACCTGGATGCAGGTTTTCGCGCCTTCCGCGCACGTCAGCGAGCGGCGTAGCGTTCGCGATTGACGGGGGCGCTCCTGGCACCGTTAGCCGGTACGGCGCAGCGAACGCGACCCGTCGCTGGGGTGGCATGGATCGGCAGCCGTCGACGCGCAGCGGGGCCGAGTGGCGACATCACGTGATCCCGCGGGCGGTCTCGGAGCGTCGAGCGAGGTACCGGTCGGCGCGTCCCGGCGCGCGCTCTCGACGAGTTCCCGCCACGCACCGCCGCCCGAATCAGCGCAACCGGCTGCTTGCACTGCTCAACCTGGCCATCGCAGTAGCCGCCGTGATCGCGCTCGTCCGGGTGCTCGGCGACGGCGGCCACGGCTCACCTGGACCGAAGCGCACCGGAACCCAGCAGTCCAGCACCGCGCTCCCGAAGAGCACGCGTGAGCTGCTGCAGTGGGTGCGCGCCAACCTCCCGGCCGGCACTCGCGTGCTCGCCGACCCGACGGTCGGATCGCGGCTGAAAGGCGCCGGTTACCACGTCGAGATCGGCATGGCGGCGGCTTGCCCTCCCAACAGTTTCATCTTCCTGACACCAGCCCTGGAGCAGAGCGCGCGGCAGCGTCGGCCAATCGCCGGCTGCATCAACCATTCGCTCACTGTGGCGTCGCTGGGTTCGTACGAGGTGCGCGAGGTCACGGCGGACCTGGCTGCCGCGGTGCGCGCCCGCCGCGCCGATCTCGCCGACCGGGAGCGCGGCGGCGCGGCGCTCGCCGACAACCCGTCCATCAGGATGTCGGCGCCGTTGCGTACTGCCGTTCGCGACGGCCTGCTCGACCTGCGCGCCCAAGCCGTACTCGCGCAGCTCGCCGCGCTGATGCCGCTGCGGCTGATGGCGATCGACGGGGTACCAGCAGAGACCCGGGCCGGGCTGCCGGCGCGCAGTGTCGTGATCAGGGTCCCGAACCGAGCGGCGGCCGAACGGCAACTGAGTCACGTCGCCGCCGCGTACCGACCGAGCCAGGTGGTGCGAGCCGCAGGAAACACCCTTCGACTCACGTGGCCGTTTCGGACGGGTCCACTGCCCGTCCTCAACTGAACTCACCAGGAGGTGCGCATGAGAATCCGACGATCGCGCTCACTGGCGCTGGTCGCAGTGACCGGCCTGGGCGCGGGTTTGATCGTGCTGCCGCCTGCCGCGGCCGCCAGCAGTGCCGGGGCCGCGATGATCCGCGGCGGCCACTTCTCGCCGAACACTCCTGGGGTTGACGTGTACCTCACCGCGTTCGCCGGCAAGACGACGCGGCTGTGGCTATCGGGCGTGGGGTACGGCGACGTGAGTGGCTACGAGCGATTCGCTCCCGGCCTGTACGCGGTGTCCATGCGGCCGCACGGCGCAGCACCGTCGACGCCGGCCGCACTGAGTTGGACGCTGGACGCCCGGCCCGGCGCCGCGTACACCGCGTGTGCGGTGGGACTCAACGCGCAACTGCACGGCATCGTCCTGCACGACGACCTGCAACCTGCTCCTGCGGGTGAGGCGCGGGTGCGGGTCATTCAGGCGGCGAGCCGCGCCCCGCGTGCCGACGTCGTCGCGACGGGTGGGCCGGCTTTGGCGCGGGGTGTCGCCTTCTCGACGAGTACGAACTACACGCTGATTCACGCGGGCGACTACACCATCAAGGCGAGCGCCGTCGGGAACCCGGCCCTGCAGGCGACAACCCGGGCGTCGTTCGCGCCGGACAGCGTGCACACGGTCGTCGTTCTGGACGCGCGCAGCCGGGGCATCACGACGCGGGTGCTCGACGACGCAACAGGGGCTGCCGTGGCACCCGTCGGAGCGCCACCAGCTGGCGCAGGCGGCACCGCCCGCGCGCCGGACGACTGGGTCTACGGCGCGGTGCCGGGTCTGGTGGCGGTCCTTGCCACTGCGGTGGCCGGAGCGTTGGTGCTCCGGAAGCGCAGGACCACGTGAGCAAAGGCATGCGCCGGGTGACGGCCATCCGGGCGAGCGTCCTGACGGTCTGCGCGGCGGTCACAGTCGGCGTGTGGGCTTGGCAGCCGGACGGCCGCGGGCCCGTCCGGCCCGCCGCACCGACGTCGACGCAGCAGGCCGCCTCGGTGCCGGTCATCGGGGCGGGGCCCCAAGTGGCGCGTCCGAGCCGCCGGTTCCCCGCACCGGCGTATGTGCGGATCCCAGCGATCGGCGTGAACACCGCGCTGCAACAGCTCGGCCTCGAGCCGGACGGGTCGCTGCAGGCACCCACGGCGTGGGACGTCGCCGGCTGGTACGCCGGTGGTCCGCGTCCGGGCGAGCCAGGCCCGGCAGTGATCGTCGGACACATCGACTCGCTGTCCGGGCCAGCGGTGTTCTTCCGCTTGCGGGAGCTCCGTCCCGGAGCCGCGGTGTTCGTGGGTGAACGCGGCGGCGGCGTGCTGCGGTTCGTCGTGGACGACGTCGAAACGTTCGCGAAGGCACACTTCCCGACCTCGCTCGTCTACGGCCCGCAGCCGATACCCGTGCTACGGCTCATCACCTGCACCGGCGCGTTCGACACATCGGCCGGCAGCTACCTCGACAACCTCGTTATCTCCGCTCACTGCCGATCTCGTTGCTGATCGGTTGCCCAAGCGCCCACTTCGCAACAAGATCAGCCCCTGGCTCGGGCAGGGACTGGACGGGTCGCGCCGGACTGACCGAGGTGGCGGAGCAGCGCGGCAACCGCGGCCGGGGGTTCGCCGCGTGGGCGGACGAGCATCACCGTCCACGACGGCGCGTGCGTCGAGAATGGGTGCGCGTCCAGGTCGGGGAACCGCGCGGCCAGCGACATCGGCAGGATGCATACCCCGAGGTCCTGTCGCACCAGGTCGGCGGCCGTGATCAGATCGTTGACCTCGAACAAGACGGCGCGGCTCAGTCCGGCCGCACGGAACGCCCTGTCGACGATCCGGCGAACCGCCCATCCGACGGGGAAGTCGACCATCGGCACCGACGCGACGTCGGTCAACGACAAGGGTGCGCTGCCGAGGCGGTGACCCGGCGCGGTCATCAGCACCATGTCTTCGTGCCACAGGACGCGCGTGGCGAGTCCGCGGATGCCCCGATCCAAGGCGACCGCGGCGAGGTCGAGCTCGCCGATCTGCACGAGGTGCGGGAGATCGCCGGCCTGCGACTGACGCAGGCTGAGCACCACCGCGGGATGGTTGCGGTGGAACGCGGCCAGCGCCTCGGCGAACGGGGGTCGCAGCGCCTGCATGACACCGATCCGCACGACTCCGTGGAGCTCGTCAGATGCGCCTTGCACGGCACGGCGGACGTCGTCGGCTGCCTGCAGCGCGGCTCGCGCGGCGGGCAGGAACGCCTCGCCCTCCGCCGTAAGGCGCACCTGGTGCGTCGTGCGGTGGAACAGCGACGTGCCGAGCTCGCGCTCGAGTGACCGGACCGTTCCCGACACCGCGGATTGGACGACATGTAGCCGCCGTGCTGCCGCGCTGAAGCCGCCGGCGTCGGCAACGGCGACCGCCACTTCGAGTTGGCGAAGGTCCATGCGCCGCCTCTTATCTCTGAAACAGATCACCGTAATCGTAGGTCAGCGCGGCTAACTAGGAAGCGCTCATGCGAGCCCGCGGTTCCATCGACATGACTTACGCACCTATCCGCAGCCGCGGCGACGATACCGGCGAAGTGCCCGACTCGGTCCGGTCGGTGCGCAGGCACCGCACCGGCTTCTGGTTGATCGCGTTCGCGTTCGCCACTGCCATGGCGTTCTCGACCGTCCCGACGCCGCTGTACTCGATCTACCAGACACGCGACGGCTTTTCGACGTTCGCCGTGACAGTGGTGTTCGCGGCCTACGCCATAGGCGTGCTGACGAGCCTTC
>DATFTS010000081.1:0-2684 GCA_035261645.1 Jatrophihabitans sp.
GTCCGCGAAGAAGGTCGGCTGGGACCTGGGTGTTGGGGTCGGTCATCAAGATCCTCCGGGTGGGTGCGGGAGTCAGGAAGCGCCTGCAGAGGTGCTGCTGTCGACGAGCGCCAGTGAGTGCTCCGGCCGCCATGACAGCCATACGTCTGCGCCCCGCTCGGCGACGTCGTTGGCGTCCGACGCATTTTGGAGGAACACCAGCAAGTCGCTGCCGTCGGTGGTCCTGACGGCATACTGCGTCGAAGTGCCCAGGTAGACGACCTCGCTCACCCGACCGCGGACGTGACAGCGCCCGTCCGTCGGACGTTCCGCCGAAATGACGATCTTCTCGGGCCGCACCGTCAGTTCGAGGGGCCGCCCCACCTTGGCGCCCAGCTGCACCGCATCCGGGACCACGAGCGTCTCGGCCGGGCCGGTGCCGAGTACGGCAGTCGTCCCGTCGATGCGTTCGACGGTGCCGGCGATGAGGTTGGAGGTGCCGATGAACCCCGCGACGAACCGGGTGCGCGGCCGCTCGTACACCTCGCGCGGCGCGCCCAACTGCTCAATCCGCCCCTCGTTCATCACGACCAGCCGGTCCGACATCGTCAGGGCCTCGTTCTGGTCGTGGGTGACGAACACGAAGGTGATGCCGACCTCGCGCTGGATGCGCTTCAGCTCGATCTGCATCGCCTGGCGCAGCTTCAGATCCAGCGCAGCAAGCGGCTCGTCGAGCAGCAGCGCGCTCGGGCGGTTCACAAGGGCACGGGCAAGCGCCACTCGCTGCTGCTGGCCGCCCGAAAGTTCCCGCGGTCGGCGCGCGGACATGCCTTCGAGCTGGACAAGTTCCAGCATCTCACCGACCCGTCGCCTGATCGACGGGCGATCGACGCGCTTGCGCGCCAGCCCGAACGCGACGTTGTCGTACACGCTCATATGCGGGAAAAGCGCGTAGGACTGGAAGACGACGTTGACGTCGCGGTGGTTCGGCGGCACACCGACGACATCCTGCCCGTGCAGCAGGATCTGTCCCCCACTCGGTTCTTCGAAGCCCCCGATCATGCGCAGCGTCGTCGTCTTGCCACATCCGGAGGGGCCCAGCAGAGAGAAGAACTCACCCTCGCCGATGACCAAGTCGATCCCGTCCACCGCGGTGACCACTCCACGGCGGGAGTGGAATCTCTTCGCGATGCCGACCAGTTCGATCGCCGGAACCGACCTCCGCGCGGGAGGCGCCGCTTCAACCGCGCGCGATTGCTCGGGTGCGTTCATCACATCCATCTATCTCCCCCAGACCGGGTTCGGGTTGGCCCGATCCTGACACGTCAGATGTTTGGTAACAAGGGATTCCGCAGCAAAATCCGTGTTTCGCGACTGATTCACTTGCGTGAAGCTGGACGGCCCGGTAATTCTGTACGTCGTGACCCGGACCAGCAGCCGTGATCTCGTCGACGAAACGTCGCGAGCCATCATCGAGCAGCTGCAGATAGATGGCCGCCGTTCCTACGCCTCGATCGGCGTTGCGGTCGGCCTGTCCGAGGCTGCGGTGCGCCAGCGTGTCCAGAAGCTTATCGACGCCGGCGTCGTGCAGATAGTGGCGGTGACCGATCCTATGCAGATCGGGTTCGCCCGCCAGGCAATGATCGCGATCTCGGTGAACGGCGCAGTCGAGGCTGTCGCCGAGCAGTTGGAGAAGTTCGACGAGGTCGACTACATCGTCATCACTGCCGGCTCGTTCGACCTGATGGCCGAGGTCGTCGTCGAGGACGACGCCCACCTGCTGACCCTGGTGAGCGAGCGTATTCGAGCGATCCCGGGCGTCACGCGCACCGAGACCTTCCTGTACCTGAAGCTGGTCAAGCAGACCTACAACTGGGGCGCGCGCTGACCGCGCGCGATTTTGGAGTCAAAGTGGTCACGCCAATCGAAACCGTCGCCTCCGAATGGGATCACGACACGTTGTCGGCGAGTGCAGGTGAGCACCTCTGGATGCACTTCACTCGCATGTCGTCCTACGCCGACGGGCACGTCCCGACCATCGTCCGCGGCGAAGGGGCGCGCATCTTCGACTCCCGCGGGCGCAGCTACCTGGACGGGCTCGCCGGCCTGTTCGTCGTGCAGGCCGGCCACGGGCGGCAGGAACTCGCGGAGGCGGCTTACAAGCAGGCACGCGAACTGGCGTTCTTCCCGTTGTGGTCGTACGCGCACCCGCCGGCGATCGCGCTCGCGGATCGGCTGGCATCGCTGGCCCCGGGTGACCTCAACAAGGTCTTCTTCACCACCGGTGGCGGTGAGGCGGTGGAGACAGCATGGAAGCTGGCCAAGCAGTACTTCAAATTGGTCGGCAAGCCGATGAAGCACAAGGTGATCAGTCGCTCGATCGCCTACCACGGCACGCCACAGGGCGCCCTGTCGATCACTGGTATCCCCGAGGCTCGCAAGTGGTTCGAGCCGCTCGTCCCGGGTGCGCACAAGGTCGCCAACACGAACTTCTACCGCGCGCCGGAGCACGGCGATGACCTCGTGGCCTTCGGCCGTTGGGCGGCGGACCAGATCGACCTGGCCATCGAGATGGAGGGCGCGGACACCGTCGCGGCGGTGTTCCTCGAGCCGGTGCAGAACTCCGGCGGCTGCTTCCCGCCCCCGCCCGGATACTTCCAGCGCGTCCGGGAAATCTGCGACAAGCACGACGTGCTGCTGGTCTC
>DATFTS010000082.1:0-4232 GCA_035261645.1 Jatrophihabitans sp.
CTGATCGCCGCGATCACCGTGTTCGCGATCGTCATCACCCTTGCCATGTCGCAGCTCGTCGGACAGAGCGCTGCGGACCGCAATCTTGCGTTGCAGATCGCCGCGGCGCTGCAGTCGAACGGATCGAACTCCGGCACCTCAGGCATGTCGGGCACGGTCCGCCTGCTGACCTCCGGCCAGCCGGTGTCGGGTGTCTCGGTGGCCGTATACGACGCGTCGAACACGACGATCCCGGTCTCGACCACCGCGACCGACTCGTCAGGCGCCTACCACGTCACGCAACTGGCCGCGGGCCAGTACAAGCTGAGCTTCCGGGGCGCCAAGTTCCTGCAGATGTGGTACCCGAGCGCCATCTCGCCCTCTGACGCGTCGACGGTCCGGCTCGGCACGGGGCAGACTCGTAGCGGCCTGGACGTCACCGTCGGCGGCCTGCCCGCGACCATCAGCGGCAGTGTGAGCGGTGACGATCTCTCGGGCGCGACGCTGTACTTGGAGAAGAACGTCCAGAACGGCAGCGCCGCGGGTAACAGCGTGGTCGTGCCGCCGGCCGTACCCGGAGCGGCCCCTGGCATTCCGCCGAACACCGGCGCCGCAGTCGTGAAAAGCGTGCCGATCGGGTCGGACGGTGCGTTCACGCTGAGCGGCGTGCCGTCGCCCAGCGTGTACCTGCTCGTGCTGGCGAAACCCGGTTACGCGACGTCGACCCAGCCCATCGACGTCGGCGCCGGCGAGGACCGCACCAGCGTCTCGCTCGTCCTGCGTAAGGGCGACGGGCTGATCTCCGGCACGGTGGCGTCGTCGACCGGGGCGCTGCCCGACGTCACCATCACCGCGACAACCGGCACGACGAGCGCCAGCACGGTCTCGCTCAGCGAGAATCCGCCGGGCGGCTTCACGCTGCGCAATCTGGCTACGCCGGGGACGTACACGTTGATCGCATCCAAGGACGGATACGCATCGCAGACGATCACGGTCACGCTGGCCTCGGGGCAAAAGCTCACCGGCGTCGCGCTGACGCTCGGCAAGTCGGCGGGCACGCTGTCCGGCCTGGCCTCGATCGTCCACCCGTCCCCGCAAGCGGACACTCCCGCCGCCGGGGTCGCAGTGTCAGTGACGGACGGCCTGCTGACCGTGCAGACCGAGACCCAGAGCACGAAGCCGGTCGGCAAGTGGGAGGTCGGCGGCTTGCCGATCCCAGGCACGTACACGGTGACGTTCAGCCGGGCCGATCTCGCCCCGCAGACGGTGTCGGTGTCGCTGGACGCGCAGGGCAACATAACCCCTGCGTCGCAAGGGACGACCGTCACCGCCGCCGGGTTGGAGGTGCGGCTGGAGCCGTCCACCGCGGTCGTGTTCGGAACCGTGCACCAGGTTGGCGGGGCGCGCGTCTGCGATGGTGCGAATGATCTCGGCGAAGCAACGGTGAGCCTCAGCTCAGGTACCTCGAGCTATCGGGTGACGACCGCGAGCACGCCTACCGGCCGCTGCGGCGACTACCGCCTGGAGAACATCCCCCCGGGCACCTACACGCTGACCGTCGAGGCGGGAGCCGGCACGATTCCGCACTCGCAAGTTTTGCAACTGGCGGCCGGCGATCAGCTCAAGGTACCGGTCGGGCTTGGCCGCCCGGCGTCGATCACCGGCATGGTCACAAGCAAGAACACCGGCGCCGGACAGTGCAGGTGGACGGTGTTCCTCTATCTCGCGTCCAACTACCCGAACACGGTGACCGCATCGCAGCAGACGAGCGGTCAGCCCGCGTGCGGGAACTACCAGTTCCCGATCGTCGACGCGGGCACCTACATCATCGGCGTCAGCCCGACCAGTGACCCGATCAACAGCGTGCTTACCGTCTCGGTGACCATCCGGCCCGGCGAGCACAACAAGACGGACATCAAGGCGGACACCGGTGGCTGAGCGCGTCATGCAACCCGGTGTCCCGGCCGAGCCGCCGCCCGAGGTCAGCGTCGTCAGCCCGCTACGCACGGCGGCGGGCACCTCGGTCACTGCCGCGCTGACGATCACCAACCGCTCGTCGCAGCCGCGCGTTCTGTCGGTCTCGGTGCTGGGGTTGGACGCCGATTGGCTGCCGCGTCCGACACGCAGCAACGCGATACCGCCCGGCGTCACTGTCACCGCGGATCTCGTCATCAGCCCGTCCCTCGGCACCGTGCCGGCGCGCTACCCGCTTGCGGTGGCAGTGCAGGCGCTGGATCCGGCCGAAGGCAAGCCGATGTCAGCGGCGCAGCTGGTCGACATGGAGATGATCGTCGACGCGCCTGGGCAGATCGACTTCAACGTGGCGCCCGTCGATGCACGCGCCGCGTTCGGCAAGCGGGTGCAGATCGCGATTCGCAACCGCGGCATGGACGTCGCGCCGGTGCTGCTCGAGGCACAGGCGAGCGAGGCGCTGCGGATCGCATTGCCGGCCGAGGAACAGATGGTGGCGCCCGGCGAGACGCTGAAACTCCGCGGCAGGGTGCGGGTGCGGCCACGACTGTTCGGCGGCACGGTCCGCCACGCTTACACGGTCACCGCGCGCAGTTACGGCGCGCCGCAGCACGTCGAGGCATCGATGACGACACGGGCCGTCTTCGGCCCGACGATGCTGAAGGTCACGGCGATCCTTGCGTTCGTCTCGCTCTGGGCGACGCTGGGCGTCATCTTCATCCCGCGCCTCGCCGACTTCGCGCGCAACCAGGCAGCGGCCCGGCTTTCGCCGCAGACGCCGAGCGTCAGTAGCCCCGCCACGTCTGGAAAGGGCGGGACAGGCAGCGGCGGAAACGGGCACTCCGCCAACGGCGGAGGCGGCGGGTCGGGCAACGGCGGTTCGGGCACCGGCGGATCCGGCAGCGGCGGGTCGGGCACCGGCGGCAGCGGCCGGTCAGGGAACGGCACGTCGGGTGGCGGCGGCACCGGCGGCTCCGGGTCCGGCTCCGGGCAGACGCCAGGGACCGTGCAGCTCAACGGCACCGTCGCCGCAGGTCAGACTCCGACTGGCGTGAACGTGTCCATTCGGCCGACGCCACTCGTTGCCGAGGACACCGTCCAGGCCAAGCAACTGCCGTCCACGGCCACGCAGTCGTTCGTACCGCTGGGCAAGATCCCGAGCTGGGCGTTGACCACGGCCCCGCCAAGTGCCGTCTCCCCCGCCCAGAGTGCCTCGACCCAGTCCGACGGCGCGTGGTCGTTCTCGGTGCACAACCCGGCGTACTACCTGCTCACGTTCTCGAAACCGGGTTATGAGACGCAGCGCTACATCGTCGACTCGTCGACCGTGAATTCCACGCAGCCGCTCAAGGTCCATCTAGCCCCGGGGCAGGGCCACCTTGCCGGCGTGGTGCACGGGCCGGGCGGCAAGGTGGTCGGCGGCGCACGAGTCACGATCACCGACGGCACCAACACGATCACCACCAGCAGTGACTCGAAGGGCGCAATCGGACACTGGTCCGTGGACGGGCTGTCGACGCCGAGTGACTACCTCGTCACGATCAGCCACGACGGGTTGAGCACAGAGTCGACGCTGGTGCCGCTGCTGGCCGGCGGCACGCAGAGCGTCGACCTGACACTGCGGCAGGGCGTGGCGTCGCTGATCGGCCGGGTGCGTGGGCGCGACGCGGAGAGCACCATCGTCGGCCTCGGCGGCGCGCAGATCACGGTGACCGACGGCACGGTGACCCGCTCGACGACAACGATCACCAAGGCGGCACCCGGAACTGCCGCGCCGGTCGGCGCCTTCCACCTCCCCGGCCTGGCCGCTGGTAACTACACCGTGACGATCCAGGCGTCGGGCTATCTCGACCAGACGCAGCGCATCACCGTGAAACCCGGGGCGTCCAGCGTCACGATGAATGCGGTGATGTCGTCGTCCACGGGTGTCGTGTGGGGGCATGTCAAGGGCGAGGTGATCGGCAGCGACGGCAACACGACCGGTCAGATCCAGGCCGAGGTTGATGCCGGGCTGACGCTGACCTCTCCGACGAACGTGTACAAGATCACCACCACCGCCGGTGGGCTGTACATGTTCAACGGCGTCGCGCCCGGCACGTACGTCGTCTCGGCGCAGTACGCCGGACTGCAGCCCGGCTTCGTCACCGTCACGGTCGGCGCCACAGGCACGGCCCGGGCGGAGTTCGTCCTGCGCCAGGCGAAGGTGATCAACGACGCGGTGATCTCCGGCTTCGTCGGCGATGCGACGAACCCGAGCAACACCGTCACCTGTCTGAACGCAA
>DATFTS010000083.1:0-8732 GCA_035261645.1 Jatrophihabitans sp.
CTTCGTGTACCGCTCGAACTCGATGCCGGTGAGGATCGCGTCGAGCAGCGGCTGCTCCAGAAACGCGACTATCGCCTTTGCCACCCCGCTGGCGTGCATCGACGCCACCCGGCCGATGCGGCTGTACATCCGTACCGCGCCTTGCCCGTCGACCTTGTCGATGTACACCACCTCACGCCCGATCAGTTGTCCGAGGTGCACGGTCTGGCCGGCGAGGCCGCTCAGCTGCTGCAGGTGCGGATGGGCGACGGCACGGATGTCGATCGAGTCGAGCGCACGCTGCGCGGTTGCGATCAGTTCGACGCCGATCGTCCACCGCCCGTCGTCCTGTCGGCGCACGAAGCCGGACTGCTCGAGAGTCTGCAGCAGCCGCAACGCGGTCGACTTGTGGACGCCGAGCCGATCACCGACGTCGCCCAATGCTCTCGGTTGCTCGGAGACGAAACCGATGATCGCTATTGCCCGGTTGACCGTTTGCGACATCGTCAGCCCCCCAAGCCGGAGAGGCTGCCGAACTCGAACCCCGACCACTGCTGGGCGGTTGCCACGAGGTGCGATTCGAACCACGTGGGCTGGGGCAGCGTGGTGTGATCGGTCGTCACGGCAAGCGCATGCGCAGCGACGAGGTGACCCATCCGCAACCTCTGCTGCTCGGGCCGCCCACGCAGGTACGCCGAGATGTACCCCGCCGCGAACGCGTCCCCGGCGCCGACGGGCTCGACGACCCGCACGCGCAGCGCCGGCTCGAACACCATCTCGCCATCTCGGGTGACCACTGTTGCTCCCACCGCACCATCTTTGACGACGACGGTGGTCGGGTCCGGCAGCAGTGCCCGAACGGCGCACGGCTCCGACACGTCCCAAAGGCGCTCCGCTTCGTCAAGGCCTACGAAAACGAGGTCCGCGGCGTTCGCCAGCTCGCGCAGCACCGGGCCCGGGGTGTCGCCCGTCCAGAGCGCCGGCCGGAAGTTGACGTCAAAGCTCACGAGCGTTTCGCCGAGCGGACGGTCGAACACCGCCCGCTCGATCAAGCGGCGACAGCCAGGAGACAGCGCGGGCGTGATGCCGGACAGGTGCAGCACACCGGCACCTGCGAGCACCGGACTCTGCAGCACGGTCGGGTCGAGGCAGCTGGCAGCCGACCCGACGCGGTAGTAGTACACGTCGGTGCGCTCCGGCTGCGGATCCTTGAAGTACACGCCGGTCGGTGTCGAATCGTCCGTGACGACTGCGCCGATGTCGACGCCACCGTCGGCGAGATGGCGCAACAGGATGCGGCCGAAGGGATCATTGCCGACGCGGCTGAGCCACGCGGCGCGGTGACCCAGCTCTGCCAGGAACATCGCGACGTTCGACTCAGCCCCGCCTACCCGGGCGACGAAGTATTCGGCCGCCTCGATCGGAACAGGGTCGGTCGGCATGATCACGACCATCGACTCACCAAGACCGACAACTTCGAACGGCAGGTCGGGCCTCGCGTCCGGACGCGAGTGTCTTTCTGGTGCAGGCATCACAAACTTTCGCTTGCGGGAAGGTTTCGCCAGACGATAGCGTGCGCTGCACATGCTGCACCAGCCGTTGCAACATATGCAACGGCACCCGAGGAGCCCTAGTCATGACCGCCAGTTCGACCGGCGCGACGCGACCCGCTGCCACCGCAGTGGACGACGCGGCGCGCCTGCGTGGTGTGCTGCCGGTGCTGTCGACTCCGTTCCACGCCGACGGCCGGGTCGACTACACCGGCTTCGCGCGGATCGTCGATCACGTCGTTGCGACCGGCGTTGCCGGCGTGATGTTCCCCGGGTTCGCATCGGAGTTCCACAAGCTGTCCGACGACGAGCGCTGGCGGCTCAACGACATCGTGCTCGAGCGCACGCACTCGCGGCCCCACGTCGCGGCTGTCATCTCGGTCGCCAACCACGCGACATATCTTGCGGTCGAGGCCGTCAAGCGCGCCGTCAGTGGCGGCGCCGACGCGATCAACGTGCTGCCGCCCTACTTCCTGCGTCCTCCCGCGGCCGAGATCCAGGCTCATCTGGAGGCGGTCGTCGACGCGGCGGCTCCGGTACCGGTGATCGTGCAGCTTGCACCCGACCTCACGGGCAGCGGCCTCACGGTGGACAGGCTGCTGGCACTGCGACGCGCGCTGCCGAACTTCGGTGTGGTCAAGGTGGAGACCAACCCAGCCGGCCCGATGGTCAGCGCACTGGCTGCGGCCGACCCGCCTCTTGCGTCGCTGGTCGGTTACGCGGGGCTGCACATGCTCGACGCCGCTGCCAGAGGTGCCAGAGGCGTCCAACCAGGGTGCTCTTTCGCCGAGATCTACGTCGAGATCTGGAACGCCTGGACCACCGGTGACGAGGTGCGAGCGACCGACCTGCACCGGCGGCTGCTGCCGTTCCTGACCTACTGGATGCAGGACCTGGAACTGATCGTGCAGGTAGAGAAGTTGATCTCGGTACGCCGTGGCCTCATCGCCTCCGACCACTGCCGGCGGCCTCGCCGCAGCCTCGATCGCATGGAAGTTCAGAGCGTCGACCGATTCCTGACGGAGTTCGCCGAGGAGTTGCCACCCGTTTCCTAACGGCACCAAGGAAGGCCCGCCGGCCCGGCTGGTAGCGGCCTTGACTGAACGGAGCAAGGGAGTGTTCGATAACGTGTCCTGGATCCAGGACTCAGCATTCGCAGTTTTGCATCCTGCACATCCAACCGCACGAGCCTGCGCGCGGACCCGCCGCGCCGCACTACGGAGGTCGACGCAGCTGTGACCCGCACGTTCGATCCGGCAGAGGACGCCCTCGCGCTGGAGCTCTTCCAGGCAGCAGTCGCCGTTCCGAGCGTCACCGGCCGCGAGATGGAGTACGCGCGACTGGTCGAACGCGAACTGCACCAGGCCGGGGCGGACGAGGTGCATCTGGTGGAGGTCGCGCCCGGCCGGCCGATCGTCTGGAGCCTCACCCGCGGCAGCGGCGGCGGTCAGAACCTTCTCGTGATCGGCCACCTCGACACCGTCGGCGTCGACGACTGGGCCGAGCACTGGACCGGCGAGGCGGACGACCTGCGCGCCGACCCGTTCAGCGGCGCGATCGTCGACGGCGCGGTTTGGGGTCGCGGCACCGGCGACGTGAAGGGCGGCATCTCGGCGACCCTCGCCGCGATGCGCAGCCTGCAGGCCTCCGGCACCCAGCTGCAGGGCGATCTGCTCACCGCTTGGGTGTGCGACGAGGAGAGTGGCGAACCCGGCCTCGGCCGCAGTCTCGGCATGCTCGGGCTCGTAGACGTGATCAAGCGCGGCGAGCTGCCGCGTCCGGACTTTGCCGTCTACGTCGAGCCGACCGGCCTCGCCGTCAGCCCTGCGCAGATCGGATTCTTCGTGGCGGAGATCGCCATCGAGGGCCGGTCGGCGTACTTCTGCCACCCCGAACAGGGCATTGACGCCCTCAAGGCGGGGCAGCGCTTACTGGTCGAGCTGTGGGAGCTCGAGGAGCGGCTGCAGAAGGAAGCGACCCACCCGTTGCTGAAGCCGGTGTTGCTGGCGGCGTCGATGCGCGCAGGGGAGCACCTCTCGATTCCCGGCAAGTGCGCCATCACCGTGCTGCGCTGCATCCTGCCCGGTGAGGATCTCGGCGTCGCGGCCCGCGAGCTCGAGGCGGCGATCGCCCGCGCGGTCGACGAAACCGGCGCCACGTGGCACGTCGAGTATCCGGCCGGGCGCGATCACCCGCTCGGCGGCACAGCCGGCGAGATCCCCGGTGACCATCCGGCTGTCCAGCAGTTGCTGGACGTGCTGGGTGAGTTCGCACCGGAGAAGAAGCGGGTCACCGGGTTCAACACCTGGTCAGAGCTGCCGCTGCTTGCCGGCGAGTTCGGTACGCCGGGGGTGTACTTCGCGGCCGGCGAGATCGTGAGCTGCCACACGCCGCGCGAGAACGTCCCGGTGGACGACTACCTCACCGCGTTCCACGTCCTCACCGAGTTCTTCCAGCGCTACTGCAACACACCCCGATGAGCGTCGCGCCTCATCTCTCACAAAGGAGAGCAATGAAGAAAGTCCTCACGTGCATCGCGGCGGCGACGCTCGCCCTCGCGGCCTGCTCGTCCAACGCGTCCAGCTCAGGCGGCAGCAACTCGGCTGCGAAGGGGCCGGTCACCGGCACCGATGCGCCGTGCAAGAACTACGACGGCAGTGGCAAGGAGTCGCAGCCGGTCGACAGCCTGCAACTTTCCAGTGCCGACCTCGCGAAGCTGAAGGCCGGTCACTACACCGCCGCGATGGCGTGGCATGAGAGCTCGGCCTTCGTCACCTCGCTGACGCAGGCCGCCACAGCAGAGTTCAAGACTCTGGGCATCTCGGTGACGGCAGTGACGAACGCGAACTTCGACGCCGGTCGCCAGAAGAGTGACATCCAGACGATCATGGCCAAGAAGCCCAACCTGCTGCTCTCGCTGCCTGTCGACCCGGTCGTGGACGCGGCTGCCTTCCGCGGCGCGGCCGCCGCAGGGACGAAGATCGTCTACCTGTCGAACCTGCCCGCGGGTGCGGTGTACCCGCGCGACTACACGACCGTCGTGACCGACAACCTCTGCCAGATGGGTCAGGCCGCCGCCCGGGCGATGAACTGGGCGATCGGCGGCAAGGGCGAGATCGCCTACATGCCCTACTCGGCCGACCCGAACTACTACCCGACGCGCGAATGGGACGAGACGTTCCTGAAGACGATCAAGGCGAAGTACCCCAACATCAAGGTCGTCGTCACCAAGCCGATGGTTGCCGACCCCGCGCAAGCGCAGGCGACGGCTGCCGCTGTCCTGGTGCAGCACCCGAATCTTGACGGCATCTTCGCCAGCTTCGACACCCCACTCGCCGACTCGGTGCTGGCTGCGCTCAAGGCCGCCGGCAACCACCACACTCGGCTGGTTGCGGTGGGCTACGACGACCCGCTGGCGCTGAGCCTGGCGCAGGGCGGCAGCGTCGCGGCCATGGTGATCGACAACGCCTACGCGATCGGCACCGCAATGGCAAAGGCGGCTGCATACAGCCTGCTCGGTCGCCCGGTGCCGTCGTTCCTCACCACGGGGGTTGACCCGATCATCACCAAGGACAACGTGCTCGAGGGTTACCACACGCTGCACATGAAGGTTCCGAGTGACGTCTCTTCCATCACCGGCGGTAAGTGACGAAGCTATGACCGAAGTACAAGCTCCCCCGCACCGACGCGTCGCCGACGCCTTGCTACCGAAGGCGTCCGGCGGCGGCCGGATCGCACTGCGCGACTACCTGGTGTACGCCGGGTTGGTCCTGCTCGTGCTCGTGTTCAGCGTGACGCTGCGCCACGACGGCTTCATGACGTCGGACAACCTGCTCAACATCATGCGGCAGACCGCGCCGGACGTGGTGATGGCGGTCGGCATGGTGTTCGTGCTCAGCGCAGGCGAGATCGATCTGTCGATCGGCTCGGTGGTCGGACTCTCGGCAGTGGTCGGGACGAAGGTACTGCAGCACCATGGTGCGGTCCTCGGCGTCGCGGCGGCGCTCGGTGTGGGGTTGCTTGTCGGTCTTGTGAACGGCATCTGCGTGACGTACTTCAGACTGCCGTCCTTCCTCGTCACGCTCGCGATGCTGAGCCTGCTGGCCGGCTTGAGCCAGACGGCGACGAACCTCGAGCCGGTAGCGGTCAGCAACCAGACCTTCAGCTCCATCTTCGGATCAGGTTCGATCGGAGCAGTGCCGAGCCTGCTGGTGTGGTCGCTCGTCGCGGTCGCCATCGGCTACTTCGTCTATCGGCATACGCGCTTCGGTGCCCATGTGCTGGCGGCCGGCGACAACGCCGACGCCGCACAGGTCTCTGGCATCCGCACTAACCGCGTCAAGATCGGCGTGCTCGTGATGAGCGCGATGTTGGCAGCGCTGGCCGGTCTGCTGTACTCGGGCAGCTTGCAGGGCTCGAACTACCAGCTCGGTAGCTCCGACCTGCTGGCGGTGATCGCCGCTGTGGTCATCGGCGGCACCCGGCTGTACGGCGGTCGCGGCTCGATCATCGGCGCGTTCGCGGGCTGTTTGATCCTGGGCGTCCTCAACAACGGCCTCATCCTCATCGGCCTGACGCCGTCCGAGCAGCTCGTCGCCCAGGGCGCACTGCTACTCCTCGCCGTCCTGCTGACCATGCGCGAGAACCGGACGGGGAAATGAACGTGGACACCGAGAAGGAGCAGCGATCGGACGCGCCCGTCGTGCGCCTCGATCACATCCGCAAGGAGTTCGGCGGCATCCGCGCGGTCGAGGACTTCTCGCTCGACCTGCACACGGGCGAGATCGTCGCGCTGGTTGGCGACAACGGCGCCGGCAAGTCGACGATCGTCAAGATGATCGCCGGGGTGCACCAACCGACCAGTGGCTCGATTCTCATCGACGGGCGCGAGGTTCACTTCGGCAATCCGCTGCAGGCCAAGGAACACGGCATCGAGGTGGTTTTCCAGGACCTCGCCCTGGCCGACCAGCAGCCCGTCTACATGAACATGTTCCTGGGGCGGGAGCTGGTGAAGGGCCCGTTGCGTCGCTTGGACCGGCCGCGGATGATCCGCGAGGCGCAGGCGCTGCTGTCCGAGCTCGACATCAACATGAAGAGCCCGCGCGGGCCGATCCGGGCACTGTCCGGCGGCCAGCGCCAGGGCGTCGCGATCGGCCGGGCCACGCACTGGGCGCAGCGCATGGTGCTGATGGACGAGCCGACCGCCGCACTCGGCGTGCAGGAGACCAGCCGGGTGGAAGAGACGATCCTGCGCATGCGGGCGCGCGGGCTGGCCATCCTGGTGATCAGCCACAACCTCGACCAGGTGTTCCGCATCTCTGACCGGGTCTGCGTGCTGCGCCGTGGCCAACAGGTCGGCGTCCGGCGAACCGCCGAGACCGATGCCGACGAGATCGTCGCAATGATCACCGGTGCTCGGCAAGGGGCGGAACGCAGATGACCAACGTCATCAAGGCCGAGGTGGCGCTCGACTGCGCACACGGGCTGGGCGAGTCCGCACTGTGGGACGCGCGCCGGCAGCTCTTCCGCTGGGTCGACATCCCCACAGGCACGCTGCATTCGCTCGATCTGGGCAGCGGCGAGCATCGGTCGACCGTCTTGGACGATCTGATCTCGAACGTCGTGCTCGCCGAGGACGGCACGCTGGTCGTGGCCAATCGGCGAGAGGTCTACCGCTACGACGAGGCCTCCGGCGAGCGTCAGGTGCTGTGGACGGTGGACGAAGGCGGCTCTACCAGGCTGAACGACGGGGCCGCAGATCCGGCCGGCCGGCTGTTGATCGGCACGCTGGCCTATGACAACGTCTCGGCCGTCGGCGGTCTCTACAGCCTTGACCACTCCGACACCGGAGGCAGCAGGCAGCGCCGATTGCTGCCAGGCGTCACGACCTCCAACGGGCTGGGCTGGACGGTCGATGGATCGCGCTTCTACCACGTGGACAGCCCGACGCGGCTCCTCCGCTCGTACGACTACGACGTGGAGACCGGCGACATCAGCTACCGCGGCGTGCTCGCCGAGATCAAGATCGGGGACGCGGTTCCGGACGGGCTGATCGTCGACGGTGACGACTGCGTGTGGGTGGCGCTGTGGGGCGGTGCGGCGGTGCATCGCTACACGCCGGCCGGGGTCCTGGACACCGTTGTCGACGTCGGCGCGACCTATGTGACCAGCTGCGCGTTCGCCGGAAGTGATCGCGACACCCTGGTGATCACCACCGCGCGCGACAGCGGCGACCCAGG
This sequence comes from Jatrophihabitans sp., assembly GCA_035261645.1. Lineage (GTDB taxonomy): Bacteria > Actinomycetota > Actinomycetes > Mycobacteriales > Jatrophihabitantaceae > Jatrophihabitans. The sequence continues at coordinate 7,769 of DATFTS010000083.1, forward strand.
GACCGCCCCCGATGCGCACGGCGGCGCCCTGTTCGCCGTAAGACCGGGAGTCGCCGCACAGGCCGAGCGCGTCGTCAGCCTTCCCGGCGCCCGTCATCGATAAGTCCGAGCAAGGAGAACTGCAAACGCATGTCCAGCAACAATCATGACGAGATCGCCAAGCGCTACACCGCGCTGTACACCGGCGCGGTCTCCGATGTGCTTGACGAACTCGGGTACCGCAACCAGGCCCTCCCCAGCACCATCGTGGCGCTGCGGCCTGGCATGCGATTAGCCGGTCCGGTGTTCGCGATCAACGGCCGCGCGAATCCTGACGTTGCATACGATGCGTCGATTCGCGGCGTCTTGCGCATGCTCGGCGAGGTGCCCGAAGGACATGTCGCGGTGTACGCCGCCGGCGACGATGTCGCTGCGCACCTCGGCGAGCTGTCCGTAGCAGCGCTGAAGGCGCGCGGCTGCGTGGGCGCGCTGCTGGACGGCGGTGTGCGCGACGTCGATCTGATCCTCGATCAGAAGCTGCCGGTCTTCTGCCGCTACGCCACGCCGCAGGACGGCCCGGGCCGGTGGGAGGTGACCGAATGGGGCGGCACAGTACGCATCGGCGAGGTGGACGTCAGCACCGGCGACTACCTGTTCGCCGACTCCGACGGGGCATTGATCATCCCCGCCGAACTCACCAGCAAGGTACTTGAGCAGGCTGAGCAGATCGTCGGCGTCGAGAACCGCGTCCGGGCCGCCGTGATCGACGGCACTGCACCCCTGACCGCGTATGAACAATTCGGCCGATTCTGAACGGACTGGAGATCGACATGACACCCGAAAACGACGTCGCAACCCTGCTCTCCCGCTTGGCTCCGGCCGGAGTCCTCACCCGCGTCATCGAGCGAAACCCCGGACTCTTCGACGCAGCGGTGAAGCTGCATCAAGACGGGAAGGTGCCCGCCAACGCCTGGCTGATCGACCT
>DATFTS010000084.1:0-9948 GCA_035261645.1 Jatrophihabitans sp.
CGTGCAGATGCACACCGCCGGACACAGCCACCGCTGCGATTCCCGTCCCGATGACGACGATCAGGCAGTCCGGGACGTCGCGGGCCGCACCCAGGGTGCGCTCGGCAAGTCCGGCGGCACGGACGTCGTGGTCGACAACGACGGGCACCGACAGCTGCGCCGCGAGGAGGTCGCGCAGTGGGACGTCGCGCCAGCCCAGGTTCGCCGCGTAACGGGCGACGCCGTCGTCAACGACGCCCGGGATGACGACGCCGACTGCTGCGACGTCAGGACCGCACAACGCGCCGGCCACCTCGCGAACGGCCTCGACCACTGCGTCCGGGCCGTGCGACACCGGCGTGGCCACTGATTCGATGCGCACCGGCCGGCCGTGGTCGTCTATGACCGCGGCCTTAATGGAAGTGCCACCGACATCGACGGCCACGACGAATGGTGACGGCACACGCTCTCCCGGTCGTCCGGCGCCGGCATTGACCCGTAGGAGTGAACCATGGACGATGCACCTGGTCCAGGCAAATGGTCTAGAGCAACTGGTCTATACCATTCTAATGGAGGAGGACGATGACCACCGCCGGGGCACTGATGGCTGAGGAGATCGCCGACCAGCCCGCCGTGCTGTCTCGGCTGCTGCGCAACGGGGCGGACGGCGCGGCGCAGGCACGCGCCGCCATTGCGCGGTACCGCCCGCGCTTCGTCCTGCTTGCGGCGCGAGGCACCAGCGACCACGCCGCGCTCTATGCGAAGTACCTCGCCGAGGTCCACCTGAACCTGCCGGCCGGCCTGGCGTCACCGTCGACGATCACGCTGTACGGCGCGCGGCCGGACATGTCCGGGGTGCTGTTCGTCGCGGTCAGCCAGTCCGGCGGGTCTCCGGACCTGCTGCAATCCCTGCAGGAAGCGCGCAACGCCGGCGCGTTGACGATCGCGGTGACCAACGCGCCCGACTCCTCACTGGCCCGGGCTGCGCAACACCACGTCGATATCCAGGCAGGGCCGGAGCGGTCGGTGGCGGCCACCAAGACCTACACCGCGCAGTTGCTTGCGCTGTACCTCTTGCTCGTCGGTGGCGACGCCAGCGCCGTGCCTGACGCGGCGGCGCGCACCCTTGCGCTTGCAGACCGCGCGCACGCGGCCGCGCGCCGCTTCGTCGACGTGGACCGGCTCGTGACGACCGCGCGCGGCTTCTCCTACCCCACCGCGCGCGAAGGCGCGCTGAAATTGATGGAGACGTCCTACCTCGCCGCCCAGGCGTTCTCGGGCGCCGACTTGCTGCACGGCCCGCTGGCCATGCTGGGCCCGGACGTCCCCGTAATCGCGGTAACCACGCCCGGGCGAGGAGCGGCGGCGATGACCGCCGTGCTGGACCGCCTTACCCAGGCCGGCGTCGGTGTCCTGCACGTCGGCCCGTCGGGCACGCTGCCCGTCGTCCTCGACGGCGTCGACGAGATGCTCGCGCCGGTGGTCGAGATCCTGCCGCTGCAGCAGTTGGCCTGGCGGCTCGCACTCGACCGCGGCAGCGACCCGGACCGCCCACGCGGGCTGAGCAAGGTCACCCGTACCTGGTGATCTTGGTGAGCCTGGTGAGCGGTCCGGTGCGCTAGCTCGCGGTCGTTTGCGCGCCTAGTTACTCGTTCTCGAGCGCGTCCTGCTTGCGGTCAAGCGCGTCGGCCTTTTCCTCATGGGCCTTGGCCTTGGCGCGCTCCTTGGTTTCCTGCGTCTCGGCCTCGCCCTTGGTCTGCTGGGCGTCGCCCTCGGCCTGCAGGTGCTCGTCGTCGAGTGCGTCGCCGAGCTTCTCCTTGACGGTGCCCTTGATGTTCTCGCCGATCCCCATCAGCTCACCGACTCCTTCCGCTTCTGCGCGGCCCGTTCGGCGCGATCCGCCGCAACGGCCTTGGTCTCGTGCTTCTTGGCGTCCAGCTGGGCTCGGACAGCTTTCATCCGCTCGGTGCCCTTTTCCTGCTGGGTCTGCCCGGCCTTCGCCAGCCTGTCTTGCCCGGTGACACTGCCGACGATCTCCTTGCCGAGACCGACCACTTTGTCCATCAGACCGAGTGCGTTCTTGGGGTCGATGCGTGGAATCTGCATGGCGACTCCTTCGAGGTGAGGCGGTGCCGAGAACCGGTTCGTCCCGGCCGGCCACGGCGGCATGCCCGCCGCTATATATGCGGTACCCGATGTCCCGCTGATCGAATCAGGGCTGTGAGCTGGCTCGCGTCAGGCGGCGCTGCGCCCCCCGGATTTGCGGGCTGCAGCCGTCTTTCGAGCGGTGCTCTTTCGGGCCGTGGACTTGCGGGCGGTGGACTTGCGGGTTGCCGTCTTCCGCGAGGCGCTCTTGCGCGGGGTCGACTTCCGAGCCGACCCGCCGCCCTTCTTCGCGGACTCGACGCTGCGCCGGAGCGCCTCGAGCAGATCGCCGGCTTCGGTGGCGGCGGGCGCCTCGGGCGCCGGCTCGTACTCCTTGTCGTCCTTCTTCGCCTTGATCAGCTGTTGCACGCGCTCGGCGTAGGTGTCGCGGTAGGCGGCCGGTTCCCACTTCCCGCTCATGGAGGCGATGAGTTGCTGCGCCATCTCAAGTTCGTTGGGCCGCAGCTTGATCCGACCTGGCAGATACCGCACCTCGTCGTGCGGATCGCGGATCTCGTCAGCGAAGTACATGGTCTCGAGGACGAGCACGTCGCCGTCCGCGCGAATCGTCGCGAGGTACTCCTTGTTGCGCATGACGAACGCCGCGAGGGCAGCACGATTGCTCTGCGCCATCGCATCGCGCAGCAGCGCATAGATCTTCTTGGTCTCCTCGTTCGCTGGGCCGAGGTAGTACGCCTTTGCGAAGTAGATGGGATCGATCTCGTCCAGTTCGACGAACTTGTCGATTTCCATGGAGCGCGAGCGGCCGGGTGCCACCGACTCGAGTTCCTGCTGCTCGAGCATGACGTAGCGGCCGCGGCCGACCTCTGCGCCCTTGGCGATGTTGCCGAAGTCGACTTCCCGGCCGGTGCGCTCGTTCACCCGCTTGTAGCGGATGCGGTCGGACGTCCCCTTCTGGAACTGGTGAAAAGTCGGCTCATGCGCCTCGGTGGCGGTGTACAGCTCGACCGGGACACTCACCAGGCCGAACGTCAGAACTCCGGACCAGATCGCTCGAGCCATCAACTCTCCAGCGTTGCGTCAACCCTGACCAACTTCCGCGATGAAGATGCCCATTCAGCTCGGCCCGGTATCCGCCGCTGATCAGTCGTGCAGCACCCGAAATGCGATCGCTCCAGCTAGCGGAGCGGAGATCGCCACGAGGAACGGAGCGGGCGACGGGAATCGAACCCGCACCTTCTGCTTGGAAGGCAGAGGCTCTGCCATTGAGCTACGCCCGCGACGCAGCTAGCGAGTCGCGCCGAGCCAGAATACCTGCCCCGATCACGGTCAACCACGTCGCTGGCAGGATGGGGCGGCAATGAACCCATCCCGACTCACTGGTCCGCCCATGCGGCTGCGCCTTCGCGGTCAGCCGCTGCCGATGGTCGGTCACGTCCGCATGTACGTGTGTGGCATTACGCCCTACGACGTCACGCACCTCGGGCACGCGGCCACCTACGTGTGGGCCGACGCCGCCGAGCGCATCCTGCGCTGGCACGGACACACGGTCACCGTCGCGCGCAACATCACCGACGTCGACGAGGTGCTCTTCGCAGAGGCGCGGCGGCGCGGCGAGTCGCACACCATGCTCGCCACACTGCAACGCGCGGCGTTCGAGGCGACGATGTCGACGCTGCAGGTACGCCCGCCCGACCACGCGCCGAGCGCCGCGCAGCACATCGGCCACGTCATCCAGCTGGCGTGCGCACTGCTCGACCAGGACGCAGCCTACGAGCGCAACGGCACCGTGTATGCCCGCACTGCGCACGCCGCAGCCCAAGCCGGCCTCGATCGCCAGACCGCCCTCGCGCGTGCCGAGGAGTATCACGACCACCCGGAAGACCCCGACAAGGACGACCCGCTCGACATCGTCGTATGGCAGGCCAGCGGCCCGGACGACGACGTGTCCTGGCCCAGCCCGTGGAGCGACGGCCGCCCGGGCTGGCACGCCGAGTGCGCGGCCATGGTGCTGGCGCTGTTCGGCTCGGGCGTCGACCTGCACGCCGGCGGTGGCGATCTCGCCTTCCCGCACCACGCCTGCGAGTCGGCGCTGGCCGAGGCGGCGACCGGCGTAACCCCGTTCGCCCGCGCGTGGCTGCGGGCCGGGATCGTCTCGATCAACGGCGCCAAGATGGCGAAGTCGTCGGGCAACCTCGTCCTGGTCGAGGATCTGCTTCGCGAGCACACGCCGGGTGCGATCCGGCTGCTGCTGCTCAACCGCGCCTGGCACGAGCCGTGGGACTACCAGCCCGCCGCCCTCGACGCTGCCGAGGCGACACTGGAGCAGCTGTACGCGGCCGCGGCCCGGCCGGGGATGGCGCCCGGCGCCGCAGCCGTCCCCGCAGCGCTGCTCGACGACCTGGACGTGCCGCGCGCGGTCTCGATCGCGCTCGACGACGGCGGCCAGGCCGCCCGCACCTTGATCGAGATCCTCGCGCTCAGCTAGCGGACCTGCTCAGCGTGGACGGTGCCGCGGGAACTCGATCACCTGCTGGAACGTCGGCCGGTTCTGCCAGTCGATCGCCGGTTGGCCGACGATCCCCAGCGCCCGGAACTGGATGGCGTCGTACTGCGGCATCGTCTGCCCGGCCGCCTTCGACGCCGACGACGAGGTCCACGACGCGACGTCGCTGGTGCCGTTCGTCGACACCAGCTGGTTGTAGGTCTTCAGCAGCGCGGCGTCGATCGACTGCGGGCATGTCGACGGGCCGCCGCCGCACTCGCGCGAGGTGATCTCCGGGCCGAACCCGTCGACCGGGTTCTGCCCCAGCAGCTGCTGCAGCGTCGACACGAGGTAGCTCTCGTAGCCACCGTCGTACGAACTGCCCAGGTGTGCCCCGCCGGAGTTCGGCGTGTTGACGAACTGCATGGGCAGCGCGCTGTACGCCGGCGCGGTGGCGCCGCCCGTCGAGCCCGCCGAGCCGACACCACCGGCGGCGAGGATCGGGTCGTAGAGCGCGCGAATCAGGTTCGGCACCAGCTCGTCCGCGATCGCGACCGCGGCCGCGTGCGCGTACTGCGAGTCGCCTGGCGCGGCCTTGCGCCGGTGGGCGCCGTCGGCAATCCAGGACTGCAGTTGGTCGATCATCGCCTGCACGCCCGCCGGCTCCGTCCGTCCGGCGAGGTACTGCACCAACAAGGGCAGCACTGCGACGCCGTCGAGGTCCTGCGAGGCAGCGGTCTCCATCGCTTGCACGACCTGCGCCCGCGTCACCTTGCCGCCGTTCGCGGCGAGCTGCGCGTTCAGCTGGTTGACCAGCATGATCGACCGGTACACCTGCCCATAGCCGTACTGGTCGTCGGCGGCCGCGAACCGGGGCGCCGGCTTGTTGTTCCAGCTGACGAAGTAGCCGGTGGGCGGGTTCGTCTCCTGCACGTGCTGCGCGGCGGGCAGGAAGCCTTGCCACTCTGAGATGCCGGTCCCCCAGGTCGGCAGGCTGGGGTCGACGTTGGCCGGGCGCACCGGATCGAGCCCGCTCACGTAATAGCCGGTGTCCTGGTTGTCGACGTAGAACCAGTTGAACGTGAAGCCGATCTTCGCAGCCCCCGCCATCCACGACTTCACGTCATGTGTCAGCGCCGGCTGGCCCCATTCGAGGAACCCGATCACCGAGTCGACGTCGTGATTGAACGTCGACCGTTGCGTGACGATGGCCACTGGCTTGCCGCCCGCGGTGGTCCACCCGTTCACGATGCCGTGCCGGGTCAGGTAGATCTTGTGGTCGAGCACCGTCGGCGCGCCGATGCCGCCCGGCTTGGGCAACGCGACCTCGCGGAAGTGCTCGAGTGTCATGGGCAGGCACCTGCCGTTGAAGAGGTAGTAGGCGCCACGGGCCGCCGGCGCACCACCGGTCGGGTTGCACACCTTCTCAAGCCGCATGTCCACCACGTCGCTGCCAGCTGACGTCGCCGACCATGCGTAGTCCTGGCCACGGCCGAGTTCGACGACACCAGTGCCGGGGAAGGACGCGCCCTCAGCGGCGTAGCCCGGTGAGTGCAAGTCGAGCAGCGACAGGATCTGCGGCGCGTAGTACGACACCTGCGGGCCGAAGACTGCGATGGGGTGGCCGTCTGCGCTGTGAGCGGCGTTCACCACGAGCGCGTTGCTCATGTGCTTGGGCATCGCGCTCAGACCCTTGATGATCGACAGCGCGGTGGGGTTCGGCTTGCTCAGATTGCAGTTCGGGTCCGTCGCGACCGGCCCACCGGTGATCGGTGCGTTGTAGTCCGGCAGCGCTGTGGTCGCCGGGTTGACGGTGCCCGGGATCTCGTACGGGAACGGCTTATCGGCGGTGGTAGGCGCGAGCGGGTCGTTCGAGGTGCGGAACTGCGCGAACGCCGACGCGCCGTCAGCGGTGCCGAGTTGCTGCTGCAGGTACTGCAACAGGTGCGCGTTGGAGATCTCGGCGCCGCCGCCGCGTCCGAAGATGCCGCCGATGAGGCCGGCGATCGCTACGACGTCCGCGACGGTCCATGCCGTCGGCAGCACTTGCGGCGCCGCTGCGGCGTAGTCGGCGGGCAGCTTGCGTGGGTCGGCCAGCGCCAGCGTGATGTAGCGATTCACTCCTTTGACGTAGTTCTCGATCATCGACTTCGCCAGCGCGCCCTGCGCGCCGTACTCGAGCGGCAGGTTGTTCACCTGCGCGGTGGCCTGCGCCTTCGTGTACGGCGACACGAGCAACTGGTCGTGGTCCATCTGCTCGAACTCGCAGGACGCGCCGAGGAAGGACGCGAGCGTGCCCTCGCCGTAGTGCCGCAGCACGTCCATCAGAAAGAGCCGGTCCTCCGCCTGCGCGAAGCCTGCACCGAACGCCATCGTCGTGTTCGAGTCGCCGTAGATGTGCGGCACGTCGTGCGTGTCGCGGTAGATCGCGACGCCGACCTCGGGCTGTTCGGTGCGGGTGACCTCCGCCGACCGGACACCGAACGACTCGTCGTCGTAGTAGTTGCCCAAGGTGGAGTCCGTGAGCGACGGGTAGCTGTACAGCAGGTTCGCGTACTTGCCCAACTGGTCCTGGCTGCCGGATGGCCGCGCGCCGGTCAGTTCGAACTTCGCGGCGTCGACAGCGTTGACCAGGCCGTTCTCACCCGGCGGCAGGATGCTCATCGCCTGGCCGTCGGCGTAGTCGTCCGCGCGGTATGCATGCGACGGTGCCGAGGCCGCGGCTTGGCTGGTCGCACCGCCGGCGGCCGCTCCCGCGATGACGAGCGCAGCGATCGACGTCAGGGTGAGCACGGTCCGCGGCCGTTTCGCCACTACAAACCTCCGAAAGAGAACAGGTTCTCGTCTGTATACCTGGCGTTCGGAGTGCTGTCGCGGCGAACGATCAGGCAGGATCGGCAGGGTGAGCGACGAGCCTCAGGCAGCGGGCCGGCGCCGTCGCCGACGGCGCCGGGCCGAGCAGGGTCAGGACGCCCGTGGGCGCGAAGCGCCAACGACGACGCCGACGGCACCCGGGCCGCCCGCAGCGGCAGCCGCCTCGAAGCAGGCGCGCCGGCGCCCGGCACGTGACGCGGCCGGCGCCGACCGGGGCCTACGCGACATCGTCGGCGCGGGCAGTTCGCAGGTGGGCGTGAGTGGCGCGCTGCGCGCGCGCGACGTCAACCGCCCGACCGAAGAGGATCTCGCCGAGGCCGAACGCGACGTCGTGATCATCCGGCGCAACTGGAAGCCGCCGACCTAGCCGCTACGGCAGAAGCCGCCGCCCTAGCCGCTACGGCAGCGGGTGACCGGCGATCTTGCCAGTCTGTTCGAACTCGGTCAGCTGGGCGATGCGCCGCTTGTGCCGCTCCTCCTGCGAGAACGGGGTGGCCAGGAAGATCTCGACGAAGCGCAAGGCGTCCGCTTCCGGGTGGTTGCGCGCTCCGAGGCTTGCGATGTTGGCGTCGTTGTGCGCGCGGGCCAGCCGCGCCGTGTCGTCGCTCCAGATCAGCGCAGCGCGCACGTCACGGACCTTGTTGGCCGCGATCTGTTCGCCGTTGCCCGACCCGCCGATCACGATGCCGAGGCTGCCCGGGTCGGCCACGGTGCGCATCGCTGCGGCGATGCACGGGGCGGGGTAGTCGTCGTCCGGGTCGAAGCTCAGCGCCCCGCAGTCGACCGGTTCGTGCCCGAGATCGCCGATGTGCCGCAGCAGCGCGGACTTGAGTTCGAACCCGGCGTGATCGCTGCCGACGTAGACGCGCATGCAGGAATCATGGCAGCGGCTGCACCGCGGTCAGCGCCTGGGACGATGGAGGGCGTGTTGCTTGCGCTTGACCGACCGGCTCCGTCCAGCGCCCTGACCCAATGGACCCCGCAGCCGGTGGCGATCGCGGTTGCCGTGCTGCTCGTTGCGGCCTACCTGCGGGGCCTGCGGCGGTTGGACGCGCCGTGGCCGCGCTGGCGGGTAGCGGTCTTCGCGCTCGGCATCGTCCTTCTGCTCTGGACGAGCTGCGGCTTCCTGCAGGTCTACGCGAACTCGCTGTACTGGGTCTGGACAAGCCAGACGCTGCTGCTGTGGCTGGTGGTCCCGATCCTGCTGCTCTCCGGGCAGCCGGTGCAGCTCTGGCGCGCGGGCGCAGGCGCGGACAGCCGCATCGAGCGGGTGTTGCGGTCGCGGTCGTGCCGCATCGTTGCGAACCCGCTCGTCGGGCCGGCGCTCGTCCCGGTGCTCTCCGGAGTTCTCTTCTTCGGGCCGCTGCCGGGCTGGGCGATCCAGTGGACGCCGGTGGGCTGGCTGCTGCAGGTGGTCCTGCTGGCCATCGGCGGGCTGATGGTGCTACCCCTCGTCGGCCTCGACGAGGAGGCGACGTCTCTCGCGGTCGGCCTGTCCCTTGCGATCGGCACGTTCGAGCTCGTCATCGACGCGCTGCCCGGTGTCATCCTGCGGCTGCATGCGGGACTGGTGACCAGCTGGTTCGACCACCGCGCACACCACCCGTGGACGCCCGATGCGCTGCACGATCAGCGCGTCGCAGGCGCGGTCTTATGGTGCATCGCGGAGATCATCGACCTGCCCTTCCTGGTGCTGGTGTACCGGCGGTGGCTGCGCGCCGATGCCCGGGACGCTGCGCAGGTGGACGCCGTGCTCGAGGCCGAGCGCACCGCTCGCAGCGCACTGCCGGACGCGCCGGCGGACCGGGACGCGCCCTGGTGGCTGAGCGACCCGGCGATGCAGCAACGGCTGCGCGACCGGCCCTAACCGGCCTACAGGGCCGCGTAGACCGCCTCGACGAGGTCATACGCGCGCCGGTCACGCAGTGCGGGCCGGGCGAGATTAGTGATGTACGCAAAACCGAGCCGCCGCTCGAGGTCGCCCAGCCCGAGCGACCCGCTGGCGCCCGGGTGGCCGAAGGCGCTCGACCCGGCGACCTCCGGCAGATACATCTGCGCGCACGGACGCATGAACCCCAACCCGAACGCGGTCTCGGTCACCATCGTCCGATCCGGGCCGCGCACTCGCTCGCGTACGGCGTCGTCGATCTGCCCGGGCGCCAGGATCTGCCCGCCAACGAGGCGCGCGTAGAAGTCGGCGAGGGCCCGTGCAGTGCTCACCAGCCCGGCCCCCGGCCATCCGCCGGTGAGCAGCGTCGGGTTGTTGAACGAAGCTCCGGGGTTGGCGGTACTGCGCATCATCGGCGAGTCCGGGTCCTGCGTCGCGGCCACGAGTTTGGTGACGAGCTCGTGCGGCGCGGGCAGATCACGCGCCCGCCCCGGACGCCCCGGCGCGATGCGGGCGAGCTCTTCGAGCATCGCGGCGGGCACGCCCACCCACAACTGCTGCCCGAGCTCATCGCGGACGAACTCCCCAACCGCCCGGCCGCTGTGCCGGCGCACCA